>CBDTVT010000176.1:0-5631 GCA_965364275.1 uncultured Eudoraea sp.
TTAAAAAATACACTTATAAAAAAGGAATTATCCTGGGGTTGATCCTGTATTCAATTGGGGCATTATTATTCTATCCGGCTGCCGCTTACGAGGAGTTTGGTTTTTTTCTGGCCGCTTTGTACATTCTAACTTTTGGTTTGGCTTTTCTTGAAACTACAGCAAATCCGTTTATTTTATCCATGGGTGATGTAAAAACAGCCACCCGCAGATTAAACCTCGCCCAGGCCTTTAATCCTATTGGGGCCTTAACGGGTTTATTTGTAGCACAAACATTTATTTTGGGTTCGCTCCATTCAGATGACCTGGACACGCAGGGCAATGTTATTTATGACACTCTTTCTGAAACCGCTAAAACGGCAGTACGCACATCCGATTTAATGGTTATTCGCAACCCCTACGTCATTCTTGGATTGTTTGTATTGTTCATGTTACTGCTAATTGTATTGGTGAAAATGCCTGAAAAAAAAGAAGTTGTAAACGACTCTGTTGGAAATGCTGTAAAACGTTTGTTTAGGAATACAAAGTTTGTGGAAGGGGTCATAGCACAAATGTTTTATGTTGGGGCACAGATTATGTGCTGGACCTATATTTATCAGTATGCGGAAACCCTGGGAATAGACAACCGAAGTGCGGTGACTTATGCCTACTGGGCATTGATCTTATTTTTAATAGGCCGCTGGACGGGAACTTATTTATTAAAATACGTCAGCTCTGGTAAATTACTAATGTATTTTGCATTGTTTGCGATGTTCTTTACACTTGGGGCCATATTTATTCCTGGGATGACGGGCTTATATTCCCTGGTTGGTATTTCATTATGCATGTCCATAATGTTTCCTACCATTTACGGAATTGCATTAGAGGATGTTGGAGAAGATGCTAAGTTCGGAGCCGCTTTTTTGGTAATGGCTATTGTAGGTGGTGCCATTATGCCTGTACTCCAGGGTTCAATTTTGGACTTAGGAGGACCGGGATATACCGATATAGAAATTCTTGGAGTTCCTGAAGTAAATTTCTCTTTCGTACTACCGCTTATTTGCTTTATTGTAGTAGCAGTTTATGGTTACAGAACACAAAAAATTCTTACTGATGCAATTCAGGTTTGATTTTAAATACAAAAAATAATCATTTATCACCCTGATTATATCTGTTAATCCTCAGGTTTTTCCTGGTTCAACACTAAGTAATCAGGTTCTTACAAAACATTCTTTTTTCTTATATGACTGATATCCAATGTGTCGTTTAATTCTTTTTGTAAGCTTAATAAATCCTGAAAAAGGTCATTTACTTTTGACTGATACCCCTCAACTTCAGAAAGGTCTTTCATTTCCTCAGGGTCCTGCTCCATGTCATATAACAAAACCTTGTCCAACTCAGGATATACAATAAGTTTAAAACCATCCTTCCGTATCATTCTTTGGTAGTTTATATATGCACCATAAATAGCATTATAATGGCTTTTATCCTGATCACCTTTTACCATATCCATTACACTATGAAAATACAGGTAACCTGGTTTCTGAACACCTGCCAATTCCAAACTTGTGGCCATTGCATCTTGTAAATAAATGTCTGACGGAATTATTTTGCCCCTTGGTATGTCTGGCCCCATTATCATAAAGGGTGCCCTTATACTATGATCAAATTGACTTTGTTTCCCCAATAACCCATGCTTGCCCATTGCCAACCCATGATCCGCTGTAAAAATAACATAGGTATTTTGCATTTGTTCACTTTCTTCGAGTCCATCTAAAATGGCCCCTATTTGATCATCCAAATGGGTTATAAGGGCGTAGTATTCCTGGATATGTTTTTTGATGGCATATTCTGTTCTTGGAAAAGGAGCCAATGCTTCATCTCTTAAGCCCCGACCATTCCCAATGCCATCTTTAAATGGATATTCAGGCAACCAACTTTTTGGAATGCTGATATTTTCTAAAGGATATTTATCCAGGTATTCCTGAGGTGCCTGCCTGGGATCATGAGGTGCATTAAAGGCGAGATACATAAAAAAAGGTTTATCACTGTTTTTAGTGTTGGCAATGAAACCAAGTGCATCATCCTTTAAAACTTCACTCCAGTGTTTTCCACCTTCCCAATAACCACCGTACTTAGGATCCACAGCTGACCAGCTTGAATCATCCTCGTTAAGTGGCCGGTTGTAACCAATAGGCATAAATTTCGAAGCCGGTATATTTGTGCCTTCAATACTTCTTAAATTCTCTACCATTTCATCATTTTTCCATGCATCCCGGGGCATACCCGGCCTTACATGAACCACATTCTGAAAAACACTTTCTGCCCTGGCATCAACATGCCATTTTCCGGTCATATAAGTATCGTATCCTGCACCTTCCATAAGTTTACCCCATGTTTTATCTGTCCCTTTACCCACCAGCCATTCCTGCCTAAATCTATTGGCATTCCACACACTTCTTCCTGATATCATCATTGACCGTGAAGCCACACAAACGGCCCCGTTCCAGCCACCCATATTATAAGCATGGCTAAAGCTGGTCCCGGCAGTAACCAATCGATCTAAATTAGGAGTTTGTATTTCTATATTCCCAAACGCACTTATTGCCGAATAAGTCAAATCATCTGCGAAAATAAATACGATGTTAGGTTGTGAATTCTCCTCTTTTTTTTGTTCTGTACAAGCAGAAAGCAAAATAAGTATGGCCAGCAGGGCTAAATTTTTCATATAGTTTTTTTCAATTGGGTTTTGCATATTCAATGACCGTATAATAGGCCGGAATTTCCTTTCCATCATCAGAAGTAAATTTGCTTTTCAGCTTATAATTTCCTTTCCGTAGTTTACCTTCCAACAACGCATAGGGTTGATCATCTTTTACGACCACTTGTATTCTGGTATCGCCAATCTCTACTACAGCCATTTTGGCCCTAATAGATTTACTTTCCGGTGCCCCGTCCGCATATGGAGTTGTTGGAATTTCTGTTGCTACGCCATTAATTGCTAAGTTGGATTCCGGAGGATACCGACTCAACCTAAATTTATAGGTGCCGTCCTGAACCACATTTATACTGTAAAATCCGACAGGTTTCAATTCCCCTTCCCGGATCAGCACCTGATTCCAGGGAATATTATCCTGAGTGTGCATATCATGGATGGTAAGCTTCACCGGATTGTGTTCTTGATAGCCAACGGGTATTTCGGCGTAGGCCATATCCTTTGCGGTACTTTCCCACCATTGGTCATAAAAGGTCTGCATTTTTGTAACTATTTCCGGATATTCTTTTGACAAATCATTCTTCTGCCCCGGATCATTAATCGTATTATAAAGTTCTTTTCCATCTATTAATCGCCATCGAGTAGACATCACACAACTGTTTCGTCCTTTAGCCGGCCATTGGTTACGTTGTGTATCAATTACCAACATTCTATCCAGCCCTTGTTCATCACCTTTTAAAATTTTAGCAACACTGGTCCCATCTACAGGATTTTTTGCTTCCCAGGAAAGTCCTGCCAACTCCGCTAATGTGGGCAATACATCTACGTGGGCAACGAGTTCATTAATGTCTGTTCTTTGTAGTATTCCACCCTTTGGCCAGCTCATAATAAAAGGAACTCTATGGCCACCGTCATAATGACTTCCCTTAATTCCTCTTAAACCTGCATTATAGCCAAGCTCTTTATTTTCATTTTTCGAAAAGGAAATACCTTTAGCTGTACCATTATCTGTAGCAAAAATCAGGATTGTATTGTCAAAAAGCTTATTCTTCTTTAGATAATCAACCAGTCTACCAAAATTATTGTCAATATTTGAGACCATCCCATAGAAGCGTTTTTGTTCTTTACTAAGTGGAGCATCTTCATACATTTCAGCGTAAACCCCAGGCACATTGAAAGGGCTATGTGCCGCATTTAGTGCTAAATACATAAAAAATGGTTCCTGTTCATTTCTTTTATTCAGATAATCCATGGCTTGGTCAAACCACACGTCTGTGCAATATCCCGTAAATTTCTCCGGCTTTCCATTACGAAAATAAGTGTCATCAAAATAATCATTTTTCCAATAATCGGGAGTTTGACCAATACCTCCGCCACCATGGTAAAGAGCGTGTTGAAATCCACGGTCAATGGGCCGATATGGGTAGTTATCCCCCAAGTGCCACTTCCCGAACATTGCTGTTTCATATTGGTTCTTTTTAAAAACCTCAGCAATGGTCTCTTCGTTCTCAGAGAGTATGGAACATCCGGCAATGGTATGCCAGGCATTGTTCCTATTAGCATTGCGGCCGGTTAACAAACCAGCTCGGCTTGGGGCACAGGTAGTCCCTACATGGAAATTAGTAAGTTCGAGAGAGCTTTCCGCAAACGTATCCAAATTTGGAGTTTTCATTATTGGGTTACCGTGATAACCTAAATCTCCATAGCCCTGATCATCTGCAAAAACAATAATCACATTTGGTTTGGGCGCCAACTGACTTATTTTGGGTTGATTTTCCTTACAGCACAAGATAAGCAGTGCTATCAGATATACACCTACTTTTTTAATCATCAAATACAAATTTTCAAGTTTATAATTCAATTTCCTGCAACTACACAGTTTTACCATGTAAACCGATATTTACCTCAAATAACACCAATTGCTATAACCTGAAATATTATGGAGATTATTTGCAACTTATAGACTAAGTGCACTAAATGAAATCATGATATATCCCACAATAGCAATAATCAATACGGAGGTAATAATATCTACCCAATTATAACTAGCCTTATTTTCCGCCCTTTGTTCCGGACTAATTGTTCCGAAAGTGAGACCTTGCAGTTGTGCTTGGGAAGGAGCCGGGTACATCATACTAACAACAACCGCAATACCTATGCACATTGCAAAGAAATAAGCTCCAAAAACCAGCCAATTTATATCGGCTATGGCATAGATAAAACTACCTTCAGTAAAACTGGATTTCAAAATCTCCAGGGTTAGTTTGCCAAAACCAATGATAAAACCACCAATTAAAGTGGCAATAGCACCGTTGGCATTCATGCGTTTATAAAAAATACCCAATAAGAAAACTGCAGCTATTGGAGGCGAAATATAGGCCTGTACATTTTGAAGGTATTCATAAAGCCCATCTGAAAGTGTACTTATAATTGGTATCCATAAAAGACCGAGGCCTACCACAAAAAAGGTGGCAATTCGTCCTGTTTTTACCAATTCTTCTTCTGGTTTTTCCGGTTTTAGTTTTTTATAAATATCCAGTGTAAATAAAGTGGAACAAGAATTAAAAACTGAAGCCAGAGAACTCATCAAAGCAGCCAATAAGCCAGCTGCAACCAAACCCCGAAGCCCTGAAGGCATTAAATTACTCATCAACACCGGAAAAGCCTCATCCGGACTATCCCAGTTAAGTTTACCCTGCATTTTAAGTGCCAGTGCAATTACTCCCGGTATCAAAAAAAGGAATACAGGCATAAGCTTCAAAAGCGCTCCAAATATGCTTCCTCTCCTACCCTCCTTTATATTTTTTGCCGAAAGCACCCTTTGAACAATTACCTGATCTGTACACCAATACCAGATACCAACAACTGTACTGGTAATAAAAAGTGGGAGCCATGGGTAATCGGGGTCAGAATTCGGGCGCCACATATTAAAATATTCT
>CBDTVT010000177.1:0-5620 GCA_965364275.1 uncultured Eudoraea sp.
CAATGGTTCCTGGTTGATCTTCCCGGATATGGATACGCTCGCGTATCTAAGAAGGACAAGAAAACTTTTCAGAAATATATTACTGATTACTTCCTTAAAAGAGAGCAATTAGTAAGTGCCTTTCTACTAATTGATATACGACACGAAGCACAAAAAATAGATCTTGAATTCATGCAATGGATGGGTGAGAACGGCATCCCTTTTTCCATAATATTTACCAAAGCAGACAAACTGAAGCCTAAAGCGATTGAAAGAAATGTAAAGAATTATTTAGATCAACTACTTTTAGGTGCTTGGGAAGAAGTCCCAAATCATTTTGTTACTTCCTCGTCAAACAGTATGGGCAGGGAAGAGGTTTTAAGCTATATCCAAGAAATAAATACAGGGTTCTTCGAGGGAAAATAAAGTTTACTGTCCTAAACTTTTATTTCTTTTTCCCTTTTCTTAATTAAATCAATTAATGCTTCCGTATTTTCCAATTCATTGAGTTCTTTTGTAGAAATAAATACCTGTAGCTCATTATTGACGGCACTCAGAACAATCGGAAACTCAAACTTATATCCGAATTTTGAAGCATACTGCTTATTAAATTCATCCTTATGGAGAAATTCCATGCCCCAGTCCTCTTCCTCACGAAATTTCTTCCAGGTTTTTTTCTCATTAATTACCCCAAAGGTCAAATCACAGAGATTGCATTGGTAGGTATGCGGACTTAATGCTTTATGAGCCCCATCCAGAAGAGCATTTCGCAATCCTGAATTGGCATTATAAATAAAAATTAGCCGGGCGTCTTCGCGCTTATCCATAATAAATTTATACATTTAAGAAGTACAGAAACCATACTTTATCTTATACTTTTTAGTCAACAAAATTACTCAATACTTACAACGTATAGCTTTAATAAGTCCTTCTATGTATAACTATGTAAACTATTACTTGCTGTTGTTTGCTTTGTGTTGGCAGATAAATTTTGCTCAACAACAATCAACACATTTACCCTCTCCTTTTAAAAATTTAGATACACTAGCCACCAATGACTGGTGGAATAGGGCTCCTAATGAAATAATCAATCTCAAAGTAAACAGAGACAGTGTTGTAGCTTTCGGTCTATATACCGTACATGCCAATGTCTTTAAATTAACTGCTCAACTTTATCCTCTTTACCCAGATGAATCAAGGGTATTAAGCTTGTCGCTTTTCGAGGAAGGTAAATGGGAAGTAATCCAAAGACAAAATGTAAATGAAATAGGATGGTCTGCTCTCTTCAGAATAGAAAATTGGGATTATTCAAAAGATACCAAATACAGAATTACTCATGGGGAACAAGCTTATTTTGAAGGAACAATCCGAAAAAATCCTGATTATAAGAATGAAATTGTCATAGCGGCACTTTCCTGTAATTCAAATAAGGATAGGGGTTTGAGGGAAAATTATGTAAGAAATATTAATTACCAGGACCCGGACCTCATGTTTTTTGCAGGTGATCAGTCTTATGATCATACGGAGCATACGGCTGCATGGCTTAAATTCGGGCTTCAATTCAGGGAAACTTTCAGGAACAGGCCTTGTATTACTATTCCTGATGACCACGATATTGGACAGGGTAATCTTTGGGGAGAAAATGGTAAACTATCTACAGCAAAAGGAAGCGGTGATGGTGGGTATACCTATCATCCGGAATATGTAAAAATGGTGGAAAGGTGCCAGACTGCGCATCTTCCGGATCCCTATGATCCAACACCTATTCAACGAGGCATTGGGGTATACTACACAAATCTTACCCTGGGAGGTATTGATTTTGCGATATTAGAAGACAGAAAATTTAAATCAGGGCCAGAAGGTAAAATTCCACAACAAGGTCCACGCCCGGACCATATAAGGAATCCTCAATACGATCCCAGTTCTATTGATTTAGAAGGATTGACTTTATTAGGTGAAAGACAGCTAATCTTTTTAAAGGACTGGGGCAGTAAAAATTCCGGAGCCATGAAAGTGGTGTTATCTCAAACAGGATTTTGTGGGGGTGCTCATATCCATGGTTCAATGGATAACAGATTACATGCAGATCTGGATTCCAATGGCTGGCCACAAAGTGGTAGGGGCAAAGCATTGCGTATGATCAAAAAAGCCAATGCGATTCATATAGCAGGAGACCAACACCTCGCTACCGTTATTCAACATGGTATCAAAGACTTTAGAGACGGACCATGGGCCTTTATTGTTCCGGCAATTGTAAATGACTATTATAGCCGTTGGTGGTGGCCAGAGGATGAAAGGGCTGGTGGTAATCCTAACAAGAATACTTCATTGCCATGGACTGGTGATTATTTGGATGGTTTTGGAAATAAAATAAGTATGATGGCCTATGTAAATCCTGAGAGTCCTTCCAGTGGTGGAGGTTACGGTCTAATCAGATTTAACAAAAATGAGAAGAATGTAACTTTTGAATGCTGGCCAAGAAATACTGATGTTACAACAGGGAGAGCGACTCAATTTGAGGGATGGCCAATTACCATTACCTTAGACTAATCCTTTTTTATTTCCAGCTTCTCAGCAAAATAGGCACAAAAATCCTTCATGGTTGTTGTCATTTTTTCGTCCTGCGTAGCCTTCATAAAAGTATCGGACATAGCCAACAGGGTTTGATGAAAGAAAATTTTCATTTCATCTACTGGCATATCTTTAGTCCAAAGATCTATTTTTAAAGATTCCTGGTTCTTACTGTCCCACACGGACAACAACATGGCTTTTGCCTCCTCGTTTACAATGCCGCCATCTTCGGCGGACCAGGTAAGCTCTTCCGGAACGCGATTTTCATCCAGGCCCACTTTAATCGTTATTTGAGAAGTATGTAATTTTCCCATGATCTATTTTTTCGGTTTGTAATTTGATTTTTTAAAAATTTCTTCAGCGGATAAGCCCAGTAATTGATTAAGTTTAACATCATTGTTATTCATAAATGCCCTTACTATTTGCCATCCCATATAGCGGCCCAGTCTACCCGGAGAATCATTATCTAGTTCTAACCTGAATTTGGAAAACGGAGCCGGGTCTAAAAACCGGGGAGCCAACATATTGTTGGTGCTGTAGAGTAATTCCCGTTCAATAAAATAACGCCAAATCTGTTCCTCATTGGCCTGGGCCCATTCCAATTCCTCAGGCGTATATACTATTTTTTGAGCATCAGTAGCGAGAGGTATCAACTTGTCTTTAAGATATAACTCTTTCCCATAATATATCATCTGCGCCAAAAAAGTGCGGTCAGAAGGAAAGCTGAGGGTGGTCTTGCCAAAAGCGCTTACAACATCGCTTACTAAATAGGTTTTGTCAAGTCCGGCAGCTATATATTGTTCTATTCCTCTATAGAACTTATGATCTTTACCAAGATAATTATCCAACCCGATTAGTAAAAGTGTGTCCGCCAAAATTACACGATTCGAATAATCTACGTCAGAAATAACTGTTATTACCTCTGGCGTCCGGTAATTTGGAAAATAGTACAGAACATGCTTAAACAAAAGTTCGAGGTCCGCTGTTTCCTTATCAAAATTTGGAAAAGTTCCATTTACTTCACTAAATATTTCATTTTGCAAAGAATCATTCAGTTTTGCAATCCAAACACTATCGGAATACTGCTTTGGAAAAAGGTAAGGGAATTTCCGTTTTAGTTTGGGTATGTCTCCGGGTTTTGCTTCCGCAAATTCCCGATCAAAACGCAAAACAGTCAGATTTAATGGAATCCTTGAAATATCTTCGGATACCTCCGTTTCATTTTTACAAGAATGTAGACTACTAAAAAGAATAACTAAAACCGCAATAAATCTTGTTTTCATATAAAGTAATTACTCTTCAGTTTTATTATTAAGGGTATAGGCTTTATTTTTATCGCAGCAAAGTTAGTATTTCCATATAATAATGTACCCTATGCAAACAGAAAAGGTAATAGATCATATTGTAAAGTGGTTAAAGACCTATGCCACCGAGGCTAAAATCAAAGGATTTGTTATAGGTGTATCGGGTGGGATAGACTCTGCGGTTACTTCAACCTTATGTGCAAAAACAGGTTTAGACCTATTATGCATTGAAATGCCAATCCATCAAGGTGCAAATCAGGTAACCAGGGCATCTAATCATATTGAGTGGTTACAGCAAAACTTTGACAAAGTATCCAGACAAGCTGTGAATCTCACTTCGGTATTTGATAATCTTGTAGCGTCATTGCCAGCGGTTGACAATGAAGCAGACAGGTTTATGTCTTTAGCTAATACCCGTGCGAGACTTCGCATGACAACGCTTTACTATTTTGCTGCTTTAAACAATTATTTGGTTGCCGGAACAGGTAATAAGGTAGAGGATTTTGGAATTGGTTTCTACACTAAGTATGGGGATGGCGGAGTTGATCTTAGTCCAATTGCAGACCTCCTTAAAACTGAGGTTTATGAAATTGGTAAGTATTTGGGCATTAATGAAGAAGTTATTGTTGCTCCCCCAACAGATGGCTTGTGGGGTGACTCACGAACGGATGAGGATCAAATAGGGGCTTCATACCCTGAATTAGAATGGGCCATGGAAATGAATAACGCCGGGAAGGAGGCCGATGAATTCAGCGGAAGAGAAAAAGAAGTCTTTCTCATCTTTAAAAGTTACAACAGCATGAATCAACATAAGGTACTCCCTATACCTGTTTGTGAAATTCCCGGCACTCTAAAATAACATCTTGACTAAGAATCAGTTAATTAAGACGAATAAAAGTGTCATTATTCCTAATAATTGAGAAAAAAAGTACACTTTTGTTTAAGAAAGTAGATAATTTAACCTTACATTGCATGTCAGTATTTTTCGACGTACGGCAGTGTTAATATCTAGAAAACCCACCAAAATGATAAAAGTTTTAATCGCGGACAATCATCCAATAGTCAGATTGGGAATTAAGAATGTACTAAATTCGGCTTCTGGTTTTGAAGTTGTTGATGATGTTTCCACTACTACTGAACTTTTTGCAAAATTAAAGACTTTAATTCCGGATGTTGTTATGCTTGAAATGGACATTCCGGAAATTAATGGCATAGCTAGCTTGAGAAAGATTAAACAGGAGTATCCGGACATAAGGGTATTGATCTATAGTGGCCAATCTGAAGACGTATACGCACTTAGCACCATAAGGGCAGGAGCGTTCGGCTATCTTTCAAAAACTGCAGATTTGGATTACATAATTACTGCCGTTAGAAAAGTTAGTGAGGGTAATATGTTTATCACTAATGAATTGGCTCAGCGACTGGCCTTCGATGAAGGAACTCAAAAGCCCCGCAGGTTTTTCAGAAAGTTGTCTACCCGAGAAGTTGAGGTTCTTAAGCTTCTGGCCAGTGGAAAGAGAAATAAAGACGTTGCCATAGGCTTAAATCTAAATGAAAAAACAGTTAGTACGTATAAAGCCCGTTTAATGAAAAAATTAAATGTTGATAATCTTGTGGATTTGCTTCAACAAGCAAAGGCCTTAGAGTTGTACTAAGTTCAGATTCGTAAAAAATTGTAACCCTGACCTAAGTGTCGGGGTTTTTTATGCCCCTGAGGCCCAATTAAAAGAACTATGTGGGCAAATGTTTATGAGAGCACCCTATTT
>CBDTVT010000178.1:0-5557 GCA_965364275.1 uncultured Eudoraea sp.
TCCAGTTGAATTGCTGTAGTGTCATTGTATTGTTTTTATAATTGGTGCTAACGTTCGGGGTAAATAAACGTTTGGCAAATGGAATTTACCTATTGTTACAGGTCGTTATTCTTTTAATTAAGTACTTCTACGGAAGGGGGTTGATTACTCTTTACTAGTCCTTCAAGTTTGTCCTTTAGGTCCATTGGAAAATCCCTGCCTTTTTTCATCATGGTGAACGACCATTTGATTGCAGCAGTTTTTCTCTTTTTCGAGTATTCAGAGAGAAAATCCGGGTAATCCATTTTCTTAATTGAATATTCAAAAAGAATTAACTCCAGTTTGAAATCCCATAGATTTATCTCAGTAATATCTTGGAATTTCCCATTTACGAGCAACTCAGCAGTCATAGTATTATTATCCGATAGATTCACATCTAACCCACAAATCAACTTTGTCATATCGAACGCAGTTAAGTTGCCAAAAGAGGATCCTCTTTTTCCAATGATCGAAGAACTTTTTTGCTCACAATCGAACCCTCTTGAGCTCCAATATCGATCAGAATTATCCATCAATTCAATACCTCGTTCATCGATTGGGAAGGAATATTTTATTCTATACTTCATTTGCTTGTAGAATTATTTTAATGACCTGTAACGGTAAGTATAAAAGCCGTTTAAATGGATTTTATACGGTGTTACCCAATGTTTGGGATACTTTTATTTTTCAGTCATTTTGAGTTGAACCTGTCAACTCCCACTCTCGATTATAAATGTATTTTTTTGTTCCAAAATGCCAAGAATTATAGAAAATGTAATAGTTATATTTTGCTAAGCTAATGAATGTTGTAGTTACTCATTCCAAAAAAAAAATCTACTCTTCAATATCTTCGCTGCCATCAAATACCTTAAATTCAACAATATGAATACCTCTATCAGGAGCTTTTAGCATGTTCAAACGAACATAGCGACATTGAAAGCCAGTAGGCATTGTGATCTTATAGCTGTGTAAATAGCCATTAGCAGTGGCTACCTTAGTGTTTTTCGACATATCTACTGCAGTACTCCACTTTTTTCCATCAGATGAAATTTCGATAATGTACTGGTTGTGTCCCTGATAACCCCAATAAGGATAAACCTGAAATCCCATCACTTTATGTTTTTTTTCAAGATCAATGGTCAGAGATGCAGGAAATGTTGCCAACCATGCAACATCCCTATCCTTAGCATCACCATTAATAGCAAATTCAGGTTTGTTGTCGCCCACCGTATTTGTTACAAATACCGGCTTATTTACTGCAATTCCGGGAGGGGTTTCTCTTTGTAATGGTTTATACATAGTATTTTTACCTTGTTCCCACATATCCTGACCATACTTCTTCCACATCTCTATCGATGTAACAATGGGGTCTCCCTGTGGCTTGGCAGAAAGATTGGTACGTTGATGAGGCCAATTGTCCAGATGTTCCCGAGACTCCTTCTTGTATGTCTCCATTGGAGATGATTTGCCTGTATTAAGCTCTTTTGCGAGTGCTTCCAAATACAAACGCCACAAAGGAAGTGAGCGATTACCAACAATGCCAGACCATTCCTTTACGGCATAACCACCTATATGACCTCCCCAATTGGTAATCTGACGTTTGGCGCCCCATTCGAGAAGATTCTTTTCCTCTTCGGTTTCACCCCAGGAACGAGCACCGCTTGTCCATTTCCCTAACAAAAAGTGTTCGCTGGTAGCCATTAATCTGTCATAATCCTCAATATACTGAATCATGGTAGCAGCACTTTTTTCAAAGGCCTCCACGTTTTTGGCTTCATAGGCTTCTTTGACTAAAGAACTGTAATGTGTAGCATAAATTCCCATAGCCTCACGCCCGAGGTTGACCAGATCAAAATGATAAGCTTCGCAATCTTTCAGTTCGTTTGCTGCTTCAAGCATAAGTTTCCACGCCTCCACAATTTTCATATCAAGACCTCCATCGTTCCATAGCCCGGGATTACCAATAAGCGGGGAATTTCCAGTACGTAATATTGAAGTGTATCGCGACTCAAAAAGAATATCCCAGGCTTTGAATACTGATGGAATATCCTTGCCGTAACGTTTGAGTACATATTGCGTTTTCCATGCATTTAAATCAGGTACTCCATCTCCCCACATCATATCGAATATCAATTCAAATACCACGGGATTGTAGTCTAGTCCCTCCATCATAATTCCCATTCCAACAGGGTTTCCTTTGTTCGGAGATGCTTGCATTCGTTTGTAATTATTGACTATCTGTGGAAGGCCTCCAAAAATATCCACCTGATCACCAAAGCTCTGAACGATATTCCAGACCCATGGTTTGTTGTACCAGCCGTTTTGTCGATCCCATCCGGTCCAATCCCAACGCTCTCCGATGAGTTCCAATGCCAGCACGCGATCGTCTGGGATAGCATCGAAAAAGGCTTTTGTTTGTGGCACAGGCCAAGGATTTCCCTCCCAGTGTGGGCTTTTAGCAAACCAGGTCTGCATAACCCAGATTCCCTTAGGATCTCCGTCATTCATCGCTTCAAAAATCTTCATTCCCATATCTGCACGATAATCGAGATCCATAGTTGGTGGAACCATTTCAATAAAAGGATCGATTGCATAGTAATGATCTGTTCCAAATATCTCCGCCTGTTTTTTCATAAAGGCCTTTCCAATTTCTTTGAATCTGGGATCATCCGGATCTAGTGATAGAGTGGCTTTAAAACCCGCCCAATCTACCCCGTGTACCTTTAAATCAGGAAATATTTGTTCCTTAAGGGCTCTTGGCACATGACCAGAGAATCCATTCAGCACAGGTTTCATTCCAATAGAACGCATTCTTGCCAGAATATGCTTCTGTAATTCTGCTTGTTTGTCGATAAGCGATTGAGACAGTGGTCCACCCCAACCATCCAGACAAGCCATCCAGTGAAATGGCTGCCATGGAGCACCGGCAAAGTATGGTTCCAAGTCTTTGGGTGACAATCCGAATTCTTTATAGGTCTCCTGCCATACTTTTTCCTGTCCAATAGGTGCAAGTGGAAGGTTAATACCGTTTAAAGCCAAAAAATCGATGGTCCGCTCCCATTCGGGCCAGTGCCACCAAGGCATAGAATAAGAAAAAGTGCAAAAGTTAAATATATAACGGTACTGAAATGGTGTAGCCTCACGATGTTTTTGTGTAACCTCAGGAAGTGGGTTAGGCAGATTAAGATTATCTCCCCGCCATGAAACACTACTGTGGCACAGGTTATTAAGATACCATTTCAGAGCACGACAAGCAGAAACACCATTGGAACCCCGTAGTACTATCTTGCCGTCTAAAGATTCAACCTCAAAGACATCCAGGCTATCCTCCTTTTGAATTATTTCTATTTTAAAATATGATGCAACATCTTTCCCAAGAATTCTTGCAACTACGCCTTCTGCTGCAAACTTTTGGGTTTCCATATTTACAGTTCCGTCATACTCTGATCCAAGCAGAACAGAGTCACTAACGCTTTCAATCTCAGAACATGAGTTTAAAAAAAACGATCCAAACAGGATAATTAACAATTTGGGACAATACTTCTTCATAAACATTAAAATTACATTATTCCCCATTTCCCATAGGAAATAATCTCTGTAATGTTGGGTAACGTTCAGGCTAAACTCTGTTGGCTGTACTACCAAAAACAATACCTCTTAAGCCAATGGGGTTTTTTATAAATTCAAACTTCATTTACTTGGTTAATAGGGCACAACGGCTCAAATATGCGGAGGTTGGAATTTCAAAGCTCCAACTTATCAAACCGCAACTATTTTGAGTAGAGGTATTAAAGTTAAATAATCCTGCAATCCCCAACTTACGTATATTTATTGTTAGGCAGCGTAATTGTTACTATTTCTGATTTTCTCTAATCAGTTTTAATGTGTATTCTAAGGTATAATCTTTGTCATTTAGCAAATCATCCAATGATGGCGAAACGGTATAATCAGGAATCACTCCTTTCTCTGTATCGTTATTGTTACAAGGCATATAAATCTTTGAAAGGCTTGTATAACAAGTTAACTTTGTATGTGTCAATTTGAATCTATTCAAGTCGCCATTGCTAAGTAATGGTTGTCCTGATTCTTCACCAACAATAATAGCATTTTGGAAACATTTTGCCGCAGCAGGAAAACAAGTTGCGGTTGAATATGATGATGTTCCGGTTAAAATATAGGTTGTACCAGAAAAATTATTGGGTTTTGGTTTATGTGTCAAAAATTCCTGAATAAAATAACCATCATTAATTATTCCTTCCTCTTTTTTACTTTCAATATAACCTTTTGTTAAGGGACTAATTTTAGTCATTTTTTTTTCAAACAAACAATATGGATTCTTTGAAATGTAAGCCAATAATGTATCAGCAAGGTCAGTCATACCTCCACCTTTAAGATTATCAATAATCAGATATTTGATTTGTTTATCCTCGATGACTTGAAAAGCAGAGTCCATGAAATGAATAAAATCACGTGGGGGCATGAAACTTCTTTTATAGATGTATGCAATATCGTTATCATAAAAGCTTAATTCAAATTTAGGCCTCGGTGGCTCTATAAAGTCATTCCATTTTGCTCCTTTGACCTTAATATCTGATTCATTTACTGTCATATTAAATTCAGAATAGGAACCATAAACAAGTTGAAAATAAATGTGAAATTGATTTTCAAGTGATTTTATTTTGTAAGATGTTTTTTCACCTGGCAAATATTTTGTCAGGTTGTCAATTATCGTGTTGACAGGCACTCCATTTATTACCTCTATTTTTGAACCTTTTGAAATATCTTTATTTTCTGAAAGGTTTTCCTTAACGTATAAGTTATCATCGTATATAATAATTTTAAAGGGGAAAAATGGCTTGTTGTTTTCAGATGAAATTTGACCATTGTAAGTTAATGTTGTGTGTCCATCAACCACAACCATTGGTTGCATAATTCTAAAAAACTCTAGTGACGACATTGGATTATTTATAGTTTTCTTAATGCTATCAATTTTGTTTTGTAAGTTGTTCTCCTGATAATAATCTAAATATGTTGGATGATAATTCTTTAATTTAGAAACTAATGTGTCAATATCTGCTTTTATCAATGATGATTCAATAAGCTGGACTGCATCTTTTTGTCCATAAAGCATTGTTGAAATTATCAGAATGCAAATAGTAGGAAGCTTTTTCATAGAATAATAGTTAATATTTATTAAGTAAATAAATATACAACTAATATATTAGTTGATAAACTAAATATGTAGTTTATAAAAACATTAACACTTTTTAAGGCAGTGTCGTTATGCTGCCTAACGGTCGGTGTATATGCCGGCCTGGTTCTTTACTTGCTCAAATGGGCTAGCTTGACTTAGATTTTGATTACAAGTTAAGGAAGTCTGTTTGGGCAAGCAATTATTTTCAAAAGAGACGGGCTGGCATATGACACCATGTTAGCTGTCGTAATTATTTGACTTTTATGAGAATGTGTCTCAATTAGTTGATCGGCAGGTTCATTTTCTTGAGGAGTTCAATATACCTTGGATTGCCTTTCATCTTAT
>CBDTVT010000179.1:0-5545 GCA_965364275.1 uncultured Eudoraea sp.
AAACATTTTGATGAATTATTAAGTCCTTATATCTTTTATAGAACACACCAATCTCATCTTATAAATATAAAATTTATTAGCAAATACATAAAAGGAGCTAATGCTAATGCTCATGTAATTATGAGTGATAAAAGTGAAATTCCTATGGCCAAAAGAAGAAAAGATGATTTTTTGGACAAAACGAATGGCTTATAAAATATTGTAAACGAGTGTGTTACGACCTCATTATTAGGTCTGCCACCCCGACCATAAAAGCTGAACAACTTCTTGTTCAGCTTTTTTTGTTTGAACAGGATTGAAACTTGTTTCAAAAGCGAAGTAAAAGTAAAAAAGCAATAAAGAAAGAGTTTACCTTTAATAGGCAACAAACCCTTTTAAAGCACTGTTTCACAACTGCGATCAAGGGATTCTTCAAATATTTTAAGATTTTAGCTATGCCTATTATGGCGGAGGTGTAGGTATTTGCGATATATACAATGATTGTAGTGACTCGAGTAAATCTTAAGTTAAGAATCAGCAATATTTTCTTTAACAATGATATCTATTGGTATATCAAGGTTTAGATCAGAAGAATCCTATGTTGTCAAAAAAAAATATAACCCTTTTATCGCGGCATAGCCTTGATATTTTTTTTTGATTAATAAGAAATCAATCTCATTCTCCTGCAAACACTTTAAAATTTTCTTTGCAAAATTAAGTATCGATAATCTAGGGAATTTTGGCATTATTTTAGAATTTCGTCAAAAATGAGCGACGTATAATAGGTTTGCCCTATAAAAGAAGAACCAAAACCCCTATGTCTTAGGTGATTATTTATCAATTGAGTAATATTCTTATGATTTTATTGAGGATGTTTGGTTTTTGCAGTGGTATAATTTAAGGGTTCCTATTTATTAAGAAATACATTGTGACTTCAAAATATATAACACATGAAGTATTTCTTTATTTTTTAACATTTTTTTTGGATATAGAAAATATTTTTATATATTCGTTAACGTTAACGAAAAAAATAGTGTACGTTAACGCATTATTAGAATTCTTAATAACCCCTTAATTTAAATTTTAAACTAACTTAAACATGAAAGCTACATGAAAAAATTATGTATTAAAAAACGAAGATCAAAAGCAAGGAGCTTTTTGCTATCTGTTCTAATTAGCATTATGGGTGCAACTACCATTTACGCAAGTAGTACATCAGAAATGGTCAATCATTTAGGCGATGAGTTACAATCTACTGTTACAGGTGCTGTAACAGATAAGAGTGGAGTGCCATTACCGGGAGCTAGTGTAGTGGAAAAGGGAACTACCAATGGTGCTCAAACAGATTTTGATGGCAATTATACTATCGAAGTAGATAGTGACGCTACATTGGTGATCACCTACATTGGCTATGCAGCACAAGAAATTGCTGTTGATGGTAGAAGTACTATTAATGTATCACTGTCTGAAGATGAAAGTCAATTGGATGAAGTAGTCGTTGTGGGTTATGGTACGCAGCGGAAAAAAGATATTACCGGTGCTATTACCTCAGTTTCCGGCGATGATCTAAATATTACCCGTGAAAGTAACGCCTTAAATGCCCTGGCGGGGAAAGTAGCTGGTTTGGATGTGGGAATTAATAGTGCTGCACCAGGTAGTTCTCCCAGCATATTGATAAGGGGAAGAAGTTCGCTTAACTTTTCTAATGAACCCCTTATAGTTTTGGATGGTATTCCTTTGGAAGGCGATCTTAGTGATATAAATTCAGCGGACATTGCCTCCGTGGAAGTACTAAAAGATGCCTCTTCTGCGGCCATTTACGGTGCCAGGGGAGCAAATGGGGTTATATTGATAACTACTAAGAGAGGCAAAACAGGGAAAGCCAGATTTACCTATGATACTTATTATGGCTTTGCCGAAGTATCCGAACAGTATAACATATTGGACGCCAATGGCTACGTTGACCTGAGGCGAGAGGCAAACAGATCTGCTGATGAAGAATCACAAGATCTTTTACCCGGCACATTGTCCATTCCATCAGCGGAAGATGTATTGGAGCCACTTCAATTGGCCGCCTTCAACGCTGGGATCAATACAGATTTCAATGATCTAGGCTTTCGATCTGGTAAACAAGTAAATCATCAATTAGGAGTTTCAGGAGGTTCGGAAAATGTACGATATGCCCTTTCCCTAAGTTATTTTGAACAGGAAGGTGTTTTTAAGCTCGCGGACTATGAAAGATATACCTTTCGGACCAATATTGATGTTAATGCCACATCTAAGTTAAAATTTGGGCTATCCCAACAAATTAACTTTGCCAAAAGAAATAATTACGACCCTATTGTGGGATTATTGGGCAACTCTCCTCTGGTCAATCCATTTGATGAAAATGGAGTAGCGACGTTGGATCCATTAAATGATGGGTTAAGATGGAACCCGTTGAGCAACGAAACTCCCGGAAACTATATTGACGAGACCATAAATTATAGGTATTTAGCCAATATTTTTGCGAGTTATCAAATTTTGGATGAATTAAAATTTACCTTAAATGTGCAACCTCAGTTTGAGTCGATTGCGGATAATGATTTTCGCGCATCCCAATCTGCCAGTCGTACAGGGGCCCTTTCACAGGCAAATAAGGACAAGAGGGAAAATACGGCCTATACGATAGAGAATATTTTAAACTATTCTAAAATTTTTAAAGAAGACCACTCTTTGGACGCTACCTTCCTATACAGTTTTCAGGAGACGAAAAGAGACTTTTTAAGACTAAGGACTTCAGGCCCAGCTTCGGATAGCCAGACGTTCAATAACCTTAGTGACGCCTCCCAAGTGGATTCAAGGGACAGTCAATTGGAAACTGAGGGATGGACATCCTATATGGGTAGATTTAACTATGGTTATAAAAGTAAATATTTGTTGACCCTTACCGGAAGGTATGACGGATCTTCCAAATTATCCCAAGGCAACAAATGGGGCTTTTTTCCTTCTGCATCTTTTGCATGGAGAATTTTAGAGGAAGATTTTTTAAGTGATCAAACTTTTTTTAATGATCTTAAATTACGAACAGGCTACGGACAGGTCGGGCGTAATCCCATTCAACCATTTGCAACCCTTGGGGGCATTAAACGTTTTGAAGGATCTTTTGGAAGCAATTCCGCTTTTGGTTTTCAACCAGAGGAAATTGCAAATCCAGATTTAAAATGGGAAACGACCACTACTTTCGACATAGGGATTGATTTTGCCTTTGCGGATAACAAGATTTCAGGGGCCATTGATTACTATACCGGAAATACCGACGATTTATTGTTGAACCGGGTACTGCCGGCTACCTCAGGTTTTGCATCTATACTGCAAAATGTAGGCGAGACTAAGAATTCGGGACTTGAGATTGTTTTGAGTACCGTAAATGTAGATACCGAGAATTTTAAATGGAGCACTGATTTTAATTTCTCGACCAATAAAAGTGAAATTGTATCATTGTTGGACAGTGAAAATGATGACGTAGGTAACAGATGGTTTATTGGAGAAGCCCTAAGTGTTGATTACGATCGTGTTTTTGATGGTATATGGCAGTTGGATGAAGCCGCCGCCGCCGCCGGTTTTGGAAGGAGACCTGGAGATATTAAGCTGGCCGATATAAACAATGATGGTGTACTTAATGATGATGATCGGACAATTCTTGGTCAGCGAGATCCAAAATGGATAGCAGGATTTACTAGTAGAATGGAGTATCAAGGTTTTGATTTTACAGTTGCACTTTATACGCGTCAGGGAAATCTAACCCGTTCAAGAGCATTGAGTAATGTAACGGTTTTTGGAAGATATAACGATCTTGACCTGGATTATTGGACACCGGAGAACCCGAGTAATACATATCCTAGAGCCAATGCCAACAGAGAAAGACCGTTGGATAACGGAGTGTTGAGCTACGTAGATGGCTCTTTTACAAGAATTCGTAACATTACACTTGGTTATACTTTTGATACTAAGGTTACTGAATATCTGGGACTTGAAACGTTAAGGTTATACGCAACGGCACAAAACCCTTTCTTATTTACTGCTACAGATTTAGAGGGATACGATCCAGAAACGGGAAGAGGTAATCTAGATGACGGTATTTTAGATTTGGTCAATGATTATACGGCTACACCTAGAACCTTTTTGTTTGGTCTTAATGTATCATTTTAATATAATTTATAAAAACATTTTAGATATGAAAAAAATAAGTTTAATTCTAATAGCGCTAATTGCTTTTTCTTCTTGCGATAATATTTTGGATGAAGAATTGACCGGTGACCTTACTGCTGATGGTGTATTTACCGATGAGGTAGGTATCGATTTTGCGTTAAATGGAACCTATGCATCTTTGGGTGCATTCATAGGTAATAGCAATTCGGTACGTTCTGGAACACAAAGGGAATCGGGATGGACAATAATTACAATGGGTACGGACACATATGTCAATGGATCTGATGGAAATTTCAAATATTTTAACACATATGATTCTGATCTGAATGCAAGTTCCGTAATTGTTACGAATCCATGGGATGAGTTTTATCAAGGTATCAATTCTGCAAATGGGGTAATTGGCAGAGCTCCGGAAGCACTTGCTGATAATCCTGAAAAGTTAAATAATGTTATTGCACAAGCACGGTTTTTAAGAGGGTACTATTACTTTTGGCTTGTGCGGATATATGGCCCTGTTCATTATACAGATGAAGAGACCGTTGGTGCGGAAACAGAAGCCACTAGAATGCCTTTGGATCAGTTGTATCCAAAAATTATAGAGGATTTGGAGTTTGCAGAACAAAATCTACCTGGATCTCAGGATGAATTCGGTAGGGCTACTTCTTGGGCGGCAAAAGCTACTTTGGCAGATGTTTACTTAAATCTGAAAAATTATGACCAGGCGGCACAATATTCGGAAGATGTCATCAACAACGGACCGTTTTCCTTAGTGAGACCTGTAGCCGATTTATGGAATCTGGATAATGAAGAGAATAGTGAGGTCATCTGGTCTACCCAGTTCTCTGATGATTTGGAACTTGACAATGGCGGGAACAACGCCCATTTATTCTTCTTGATGGAATATGACAAACAACCGGGAATGAAAAGGGATGCTACCAATGGTAGACCCTGGAAAAGGTTTAAGCCAACAAATTATCTGTTAAATCTTTATGAGATGGAAGATGAAAGGTACGAGTCTACATTTACGTCTGCTTGGTTTTCCAACAATCCTGATTCTGCACCTGCAGGGGTACAGCCGGGAGATACCACAATTTATTTACCTAGAGTGGCATTTTCCCAAGCAGAAAAGGATGCCAAACCCTATGGTATAAACATTTATAATCAGGATGAACTTACCGAGAAAATTTTCCCGGCATCTAAAAAATGGGTTCAGCCCAATAGGGTGTCTACCAATGAGCCAGCTGCGGGCAGGGATTTTATTGCCTATAGGTTAGCAGAAATGTACCTTATGGCTTCTGAAGCCAATGCACTTAAATCCGCAACGGACCAGACGAAGGCACTGCAGTATTTGAACGAGGTGCGGATGAGGGGGTAT
>CBDTVT010000180.1:0-5500 GCA_965364275.1 uncultured Eudoraea sp.
ACTTTAATACCGTATACCGGGACAATGACAGCTACGAGGTAGTAGCTTTTACGGCAGCACAAATTCCTAACATTTTAAATCGTAAATATCCACCTTCGCTGGCAGGCAAATTATATCCTTCCGGCATTCCAATTTATGATGAAAAAGACCTTGCCAATCTAATTTATGATCTAAAAATTGATGATGTTGTTTTTTCTTACTCGGACGTCTCCTATGAACAGCTAATGCATAAGAGTGCCCTGGTAAATACTGCAGGCGCAAATTTTGTCTTACTCGGTAGAAAAGAAACCTCAGTTAAGAGCACTAAACCATTAATTAGTGTTGGCGCCACCCGCACCGGGTGTGGTAAGAGCCAGACTGCCAGGCGATTAATCGAGATCCTTATTGAAAATGGGCTTAAAGTTGTGGCTATCAGGCACCCTATGCCCTACGGGGATCTTGAGGCACAGCGTGTGCAACGCTATGCCCGACTGGAGGACCTGGAGAAATACGACTGTACCATTGAAGAAATGGAAGAATACGAACCCCATATCGTTAGAGGAAATGTCATTTATGCAGGAGTGGATTATGAAGATATTGTAAGGGCGGCCGAGAATGACCCCGACGGTTGTGATGTAATTGTATGGGATGGAGGAAACAATGATTTTCCATTCTATGTCTCTGATTTGCATATTACCGTTACGGATCCTCACAGAGCTGGCCATGGAACAAAATATTATCCCGGTGAAGTCACTTTAAGGATGTCTGATGTTGTTATTATAAATAAGATAGATAGTGCCCGCCCAAAAGATATTGATAAACTACGGAGATTAATTACTCAAGTGGTTCCCAGGGCAATTGTAATTGACGCAGCCTCACCAATAAGCGTTGCGGATCCTTCCGTTATACGGAATAAAAGGGTTTTGGTGATAGAAGATGGGCCAACATTAACTCATGGAGGGATGAAACTTGGAGCAGGTACATTGGCTGCGGAAAAATTTGGAGCTTCCGAGATTGTAGACCCCAGGCCCTACCTTGTAGGGCAATTGAAGGATACCTATGAGACTTATCCGAAAATTGGAAAATTATTACCGGCTATGGGATATGGTGATGACCAGCTCAGGGATTTGGAAGTGACTATCAATAGCTGTGATTGCGATGCAGTAGTTATTGGTACGCCCATAGATTTAAACAGGGTAATAAATATTAGAAAACCAAGCACCAGAGTTTTTTATGACCTTCAATCTATTGGGAAACCTAGCCTGGAAGAAGTGGTTGAGGAATTTTTAATAAAGCAGAATATAGAAACCGGGATAGAAGAGATGGTTGAATAGGTTTTATAGGGTTATGCTATTTCTCTGAAAGAGTAGTAAAGAGTGCAATTGCACTCTTTACTTTTTTGGAGATTCATCAGCTTCAAATGATAAATTGAGTTGTTGTAATTTCGCTTCTTTTTCAGGGGTAAGTGTAAAAAAGATATTAATGACTCCATTCTCTGTCTTAATGCTAAAACTTCCTCTGAGTTGATTATAGGGTTTTAATTCAATTGTGGTGAGAACTGGGCCTGCTTTGTCAAAAATTTCTTTTGCCTCCGCCATCCTGTGTTCACGGGATTTATTAATAATCATTTTCATATAAGCGTAACCTGTTATGCAGCTTATTCAATTCATTTTGTAAACTATCTATTTTTTGCAGCAAATTGAAAACTGCATCAATACCCTCAGTATTTATGTTTAATTCTTGATGGATTCTAATCATTTTTTCCACATCACTAATTTTATCCTGATGAAGATAGGAAGTTTGTTCAAGGGTTGTGATACTAATTAAGCCCTCTTCATGGAGTTCATTAAAAAATGAAATTTCCACACTATAATGTTCACATAACTGGACAATTGGTATAAATTCTTTTTGTTCCATATCTATCTTAGTTTTGCCAATTCCTTATATAATTCCTTCTCCTTATCTGAAAGATTGGTAGGTATTTTTATCTGATAAGTAATGTACAGATCACCAAACTGACCTTCTTTTTTATATACTGGAAAGCCTTTGCCTTTTAATTTTACCTTAGTCAGGTTCTTTGTTTCCGGCTTCACCTTTAGCTTTACTTTTCCATCAAAGGTGTCAATAACTACCTCGCCTCCCAATAAGGCTTTATACAAGTCCAGATCTATTGTAGTGTAGAGGTTGTCTTTATCACGTTTAAATTTCGAGTGATTTGAGATGGAGAATTTAATATGCAAATCGCCCCTTGGTCCGTTATTGATCCCTTCGCCACCATGCCCCTTAATTTTGATTACCTGCCCGTTCCTGACTCCGGCTGGAATAGTTAACCTGATATTCTTGCCATTTACTGTAAGCGTGCGTTTGTGGGTGCGATAGACATCTTTCAATTCCAGCTGTAATTCCGCATTATAGTCCTGTCCTCTAAATTGTACATTTCTACCTCTACCTCCTGGAGATCCTCCTCCAAACATGGAACTAAAGAAATCTGAAAAGTCTTCTTCCGAATATTGGCCAGAGCCTCTTTGGCCGGTATTTCTATGATATTGCTGCTGCTGTTGTGCTTTTTCAAATTCTTCAGCGTGTTTCCAGTCCTTCCCGTATTTATCATACTTTTTGCGATTTTCAGGGTTACTTAGAACTTCATTCGCTTCATTAATTTCCTTGAATTTCCGCTCTGCTTCTTTATCGTCCGGATTCAGGTCGGGATGATATTTTCGGGCCATTTTCCGATATGCTTTTTTTATATCATTTTCCTTGGCCTTTTTATTTATACCCAGAATTTTATAATAATCAATATAGGTCATATATTTTTTCGAAATTAAATTTTGTCAACAGGTTCGAAATTATTCAGTATTAATGACTGTTAACAGATTTACTTCCATTTTAAGCGCTTAACTCCAACCGTAATGATAATTACAATCAATATCAAGAAGAATAGCGTTGTCGACAGGCTCTTTATAAGAGTAAAAATGTTTGAAGCGCTTACTTGTGCCATTGATAAATCTGGATAATCATTTAGCATGCTGATTATTCCAAAATTCTCCAAATAGTCGGCTATTCCCGCAATAACTGGAACCAGGCATAAATAGAAAAAGGGTGTATTTAATTTATCTAATTTATTCAGGAAATAGCCAATTAACAACGAATAGGTTATTCCGAAAAGCAAAGGATATATCATATCAACGGGAATCTGATTATATAAATAAGCTTCACGGCCTTCTTCTCCAAGTTTGTTGAAAAGTTCATTTACATATTCAAAATCATATCCCTGGGGCATCATATCCAATAATTTCATTCCACCGGAATAGGCAACCGTTTTTGGAATGGTTACGAAAAGCATAAATGCATAAACAAGATTGGTAAGAAAGAACAGAGAGGCGACTTTTTTACCTGATAAATTTTCAGATACGATTTTTCTTAGCTTATTCACCGGACATTGTATTTCAACTAACTATGTTTTTATAAATTAGCCTTTTTTGGCTTTTATATACTTAAAGTGTCCACAAAATTCTAATTATAGTAATAATAAATCCCATGGTCATTTGGTTGCTAAATGCTACTATTAAAGGTAGAAAAATAGTTTGGTTTATTCGTTCTAATTATCAATACATAGTATTGCTATTTGCCGAAGTCTTGGGTATTTGTTGTATGGAATCCCAGTGTTCCACAATTTTTCCGTTGGCATCAAACTTAAAGAAGTCCATGGTAACATATTCGTCGCTATCAGGCCAAATTTGACGTGTATGCAGCGCTACCTGATCACCTTCAGCTACAGATCGCAAAAATTCAATTGATTTGTCAGGATATTCCCTAACCATCCTATTGAAATATTCAATAAACGGTGGAGTGCCATCACCTACTAATGGATTGTGTTGAATGTATTCCGCACCGACATATAATTCCACCGCTTTTTTTGGGTTACCAGAATATGCCATTTTGTAAAATGCAATAGCATTCTCTTTATTTTGTTTTAAAGTGTCTTTCATTTCTAAAGGTTTAATTTTACTTAGTGCCTATTTATTTGCGCCTTGAAACGTTTAAGGAGCAATATGAGAGAGCGGTATAAAGCGTGCTTTTAAATCGGGATCTTTCATATCCTTATCTAAAGGGTACATCGGTCTTATTATGTTTTTATATCCCAATCGTTCCAGATCCTGATCTACCCCTCCTGGTGTAAGCGCCATGATCCAGCCGCCTCTCATATTATATAACTCCGGTACCAGATAGCCTATTTTAACGACAACAATATCAGATTCCCGTGGATTCAATCCCAATCGGGTAAAATCGGCTTCTTTATGATATGGCTTACGCTTTTTGGTTACAATAACATCCACGCCGCCTACTCTAACTACTACTTCGGTCTCTGCATGTATATCGCCATGCTCAATGGCCATGATAACCCCATCTAATTCTACCGGTCCTGCATATCTATCATCAACCATGGCGCCTACTGAGGCTTTTATAGGATCCCCCACCTTTAATTCTTTGGCCTTTTCAATTAATTCCGGACCGGGAATGGAGGCATAGATTACAGAAGGACCACTTTCAGATTTAAATTCTTTTCTTGCTAGAATTTCCTTTAAAGTCCAGCTTACATCTCCGGCCCCTCCGGCTGTAGGGTTGTCTCCCATATCACTAATAATAAAAGGCTTTTTGTCATTCTTTAAGGCCATGTCAAGGCTCTCTTTCAGGGAGGCTGTTGGAGCTACAAATTCAAATTCTGACCTTACCTGCCAAAAATGCCGTGCTAACTTTTCCGCGGCATCACCAACTTCTTTTTTATCATCTCCTGTTACCATTACCACAGCATGGTTACGTGGTTCATCTGCCCATGCATATCCGATCCAGATGGCAGCATCAATGACTCCTTTACTTTTGGTAACATCAGGTAGCATTGCGTACAAGCTTTTTCCCGGTTCTATCCTTGTACTGGTTTTTTCTCCGGGTAACAAGATTGGAACAGCTATCCAGGCTTTATATTTTGGTTTTCTTTTCCCGTTTTCTAATCTGCTTAAAAGATTATCAACTGCTCGTTTTTTTGATTCCAGAGCATCTTCATGTGGAGCCATGCGGTAGCATGTTATAAGGTCTGAGTTTTGAGCCAGGCGCCGGGATACGTTGCCATGTAAATCCATAGAAGTGGATATCAGGGTTTCATATCCAACCACTTTACGGACACGCAGAATAAAATCGCCCTCCGGATCTTCCAGGCCTACAACACTCATTGCGCCGTGAATGTCAAAAAAGAGACCATCATAAGGACCATTTTCCTTAAGCATAGCAAGAGTTTTTGACACAAGCGATTCATAGGCTTCCCTGGTAACTATTCCCCCCGGTAATGCATGTGCCCTTAAGGTAGGAAACCATTCAGCCCGCTTTCGGTTAATGGAATCTTTAGCAAGAAACGGATAAAATGAGAAGACATCCTCGGCTATTCTTGCGTGAAAGGCTTCTTCATGAGTTAAGGCAGGAGAAAAAGTACTGGATTCTATGGCCAGGCCGGCAATGGCAATACGTG
>CBDTVT010000181.1:0-5486 GCA_965364275.1 uncultured Eudoraea sp.
CTAAAGTTAATATTAAGTTATACTCGTTAAAATTATTTAATTATTTTTTTAGTAAGAAAAATCTAAAAGTAAATCTAAACCGTATATAGACTTATACAAACAAATACTTTTAAAAAGTAAAAAAGCTTAATTAACATTTACATTATGACTGAAACAAAAAGTAACAACGGATTAAAAGTAATAGCTGGTTTATTAGCTGTAGTCCTATTAGGTACTATTATTTACACTGTTAGTCTTTATCAGGATAAGAAAAAGACCGCCTTAGCTCTTACTCAGGAAAAAGAGCTTGTAGTGGAAGATTTGAATAGCTTAAAGTCTGAATATGACAAAGCAATCTTGGAAAGCAATGCTACAAATGAAGAATTGGTATCTGCAAGGGATAGAATTGCAAAGTATATTGATTCTGTTAAGACTATGAAAGGTGATATCGCTTCCCTTTCAAGATACAGAAGACAAGTTGGTGTTCTTAAGGAAGAAAGAGAGCAATTACTACGTCAGGTAGATTCTTTGACTAAGTCTAATACATTTATTGCAATGCAAAGAGACAGCACTTTTGTTGAATTGGAAAAACAAACAGTATTCAACGATTCATTGGTAGTACAAAATACTCAATTGGCCGATGCTGTTGAAAAAGGTTCAGCTTTAAATTTATCTTCTTTTACAGTTGATGCTGTAAGAGAGCGTAGTAACGGTAAATTAGTATCTACTTCCAGAGCAAAAAGCACAGACAAATTTAAAATCTGTTTTACTGTTGCTGATAACGTAATTGCCGAAGCTGGAGATAGACAATTCCTTGTTGAGGTTTTAGATCCTCAAGGTAATGTTTTAGGTGGAGGAATGAGTAAATCCAGTGAGGACGGTGCCTCTGTATCTTATAGCAAAGAAACCGATTTCTATTACGAAAACAATGATTTGGATGTATGTGATTTTATAAACAAACCATCTGGCGATTTCCAAAAAGGAAATTACATGGTGAATGTATATGATGACAAACTTAAATTACTAGGAACATCTAAGTTCACATTGAAGTAATAAACACTATCCATTAATAAAAAAGGGTCAATCTTTAGATTGGCCCTTTTTTATTGAAATAATTCTATATTCAATACAATTACCTGGCGTTGAAGACAAATTCTCAAGAGTTATTCCACATGTCTTCTAATGAAAATTATAATTTCAATCACTCAAGTTGAGAAAGAGATTTCTATTTTAGACCACCTACCATCTCCTCAGGTTTAACCCATTCATCATATTCTTCTTCAGTAACATACCCCAAATTAACAGCTTCTTCCTTTAAGGTTGTCCCATTTTTATGGGCTGTATTGGCTATTTCTGCAGCTTTATAATATCCAATTTTTGTATTTAATGCTGTTACAAGCATTAATGAATTGTTCAATAATTCTTTTATGACGTCATGATTAGGTTCTATGCCTACCGCACAATTTATATCAAAACTAATTGCAGCATCTCCTAAAAGCTGGGCAGATTGCAAAACATTAGCGGCCATTAATGGTTTAAAAACATTTAACTCATAATGTCCCTGCGTACCTCCTATAGTGACTGCAACATCATTACCCATAACTTGTGCGCAAACCATGGTAAGGGCTTCACATTGGGTTGGGTTAACTTTACCGGGCATTATTGAACTTCCCGGTTCATTGGCAGGAATTATGATTTCACCAATTCCGGATCTTGGCCCTGATGCCATCATTCTAATATCATTGGCAATTTTATTCAGGGAAACAGCTAGTTGTTTTAATGCACCATGGCTTTCAACCAGCGCATCATGTGATGCAAGGGCTTCAAACTTATTAGGAGCTGTTTTAAACTTAAGTCCGGTAAATTCAGAAATGTATTTGGCTACTAAAACGTCGTAGCCTTTAGGCGTGTTTAATCCGGTACCCACTGCAGTGCCGCCTAATGCCAATTCACTTAAATGATCTAAGGTATTTTCCAGTGCCTTTATCCCATGATCTATTTGAGACACATAACCCGAAAATTCTTGTCCAAGCGTAAGGGGAGTCGCATCCATTAAGTGAGTGCGACCAATTTTAACAACATTACTAAATAGCTCTGCTTTTTTATGGAGGGTATTGCGCAATTGTCTTAATCCGGGAATAGTAACCTCAATAATCTTTTTATAAATTGCAATATGCATTCCCGTCGGAAAAGTATCATTTGATGACTGCGATTTGTTTACATCATCATTTGGTTGAATTGTTTTCTCTCCTTCACCAATCACTTTACCAGCCAATTCATGTGCTCTATTGGCAATAACTTCATTTACATTCATATTGCTTTGTGTGCCGGAACCGGTTTGCCATATAACAAGAGGAAATTGGTTATTGTGATCTCCTGCGAGTATTTCATCACAAACTTGGGCAATAAGATCTCTTTTTTCTTTGGATAAAACCCCTAATTCACAGTTTGTATATGCTGCGGCCTTCTTCAAATAGGCAAATCCAATAATCACATCCAGGGGCATAGAAGCCGGAGGACCAATTTTAAAATTATTACGTGATCGTTCAGTTTGCGCACCCCAGTATTTATCTGATGGGACCTTTACCTCACCCATAGTGTCTTTTTCAATTCGGAAGCTCATAATAGTGTAGTTTTTATATCAACAAAGATAATATACGAATGCATATTTTGATTAATGTATTTTGAAATTTAAGGTAAACCAAATTTTTTTTGCCTTTGATTTGTTGAAATTACCATTTTCAAAGTATCTTTGTTTTCCAAAGAGTAAAAGTATGTTCGAATTTGATCAATATTTGGGGCTTTTGGCCTTTTTGACTGTTATTACCATAGGTTTTTGGTTAATGATGTTATTATTATTGTTTATCGTTCCATATTGGCTGGGTGGCAATCTTATAGAATTATGGAAAGAAAAACGTGAAGCGAAAAGAGCCCAACGTAACGAATAAAAAAAGAAGCCGTCAGGCTTCTTTTTATTTTAGGTGTATTTGATTTTAAGATCCTTCAAATTCAAAATCATCTCCATTGCCATTTCCTCTTCTGTTCTCATTTCTTTGGTTCTTTTTTTGATTGAAGCGATATAAAAAGGACAATGTAATTTGTCTTTCCCGCCATTGGAATTCACTATAGGTAAAAACATTATCCGTGCGGGTTTCACTTTTTCTTTTTCTGCTGTTTAAAAGATCACTTACGTTGAGCGAAAGTGTGGCCTTGTCTTTAATTACGTCTTTACTAAAAGCCAAATTAGTACTTAAAATACCTTTTCTTCTGCTTTGCGCATTTTCCGTTGGTCCTCTATAAAATAGATTCGCCTGAAAATCTATTTTTCCGGGAAGGGGAATTTTGGCACTAAATCTGCTAAACCAAGCCAGGTTATCTGCATCAAAAATTTGAGTTATTTCCTCTTCCTGAGAATTGGTATAAGTATAGTCTCCCCGTAATTTTTGATTAAATACATTAAAATTTAGTGTAAAACGCCAATTTCTTTTAGGAACGTAGATCGTAGTAAATTCCATTCCATAGCGAGTGTCTGTTGCAAGATTTATGGGAGTTCTAACTTGTACAGGAACAAAAACGGGGTTATCAGGGTCATCCGGATTTTCAATTTCGACAAAATCTCCTGTCTCCAGAGTTATAAATTGAAATACACCTGTAGAATAATTGTAATACGCTGAAGCAGTTAAGGTTACCTTATCCCATCGTTTTAGGTACTCTATATCAAAAACATTGGAATAAGTTGGATTTAAATCCGGGTTACCCAGAAACAAATTTGTATTGCTTGATCTGGAAGGAAAAGGATTAATAAAACGCGAACGGGGCCTTCTCAATCTTCTGCTATAACTAATATTTATCTTATCCAATTCAGAAAAATCATAGCCAATAAAAATGGAAGGAAACCAATCTACATAGTTTTTATTATTTATTTCATTTGTAGTGACCAATTCAATTCCGATATCAGAGGCCTCCATTCGCAAGCCTCCCAGAATATTGAATTTCTTAAACTTTCTACCTAACTGAACGTAGGCGGCATTTACGTTTTCAGTGTAAATAAGACGGTTGCTAAAATTTGGATCACTGATTAAATTTCCTTCCTCTAATATTCCGAACTTAAAATCTGTATCAAACGTATTAAATGTACCTCTGTAACCCAATTCAAATTGTGATTGCTTGTCTTTGCTAAATGGAAGTACATATTCCATTTGAATTAGTTGGTTTATTTGTGCTTCATCATTAATAGTCTGTTCTGTGGGAAGTTCATCATTTTCACCTAATACAATTTCGTTGATAATCGAATTTTCAATTTCAGAGCCTGTTGAATATTGATAATCTATTCCTAATTCATGGCCTTTGTCATTGAATTTCTTCATAAAATTAAACGAATACTGTATGTCATTTTCATCTTCTGCCTCAGTTGTAAACCTGTTTCTTTGAACCGTAGGATCGCCATTTGCATCAAAATTAAAAAAATCAATATTCACTGTGTTGTCGCCGTTTGAGGTCCTGTAGACAAATGAATTTGTAATACTCGTGGTTGGGTTTATAAATAATTCGAATCCAAAATTATTATTGAATCCGTTCCTTTCCCTTTGGTAATCGCGTATTTCATTTTGAAAACTAGCAGTAGTTCCATCCGGATTGAAGTTTTCCTGTTCATACAATGCATTACCCGGAGCATTTCTGTAGCGGTAAGTAGTATTAATAAAGAAATTGAATTTCTTACGTCTTAGATTTAAGCTAAGGGCACCTCCATAATTATCAGGGTAACCCGCAAATAGATTGACAGATCCATTTAAGCCAGAATTTTTTCCCTGTTTGAGTATTATATTAATGATACCAGCAGTACCCTCAGCATCATAGCGCGCTGACGGGTTTGTTATCACTTCTACTTTTTCAATGGTTTCTGCCGGTAATTGTTGTAATGTTTCTGGATTAATTCCCGATAGGGCAGAAGGCTTCCCATTAATCAGGATCCTTACACTTTCATTTCCTCTTAAGCTAATATTTCCCTCAACATCTACAGTAACAGAAGGGATATTGTCTAAAACATCTGTTACAGATCCTCCTCTTACCGTAAGATCCTGACCTACATTGTATATTTTCTTATCGAGGCGAAGTTCTATTGTAGTCCTTTCCCCAAGTACTTCTACTTCTTCCAATTGCTCGGCATCTATTTGCAACTCTATAGTTCCCAGATTAGTTGATGCCCTAAAGTTTTGTGTTTTTAGTTCATATGTTTTATATGAAATATATTCTATTCTTACATTGTATTGTCCTGGAAAAGTTTCCACAATAAACTGGCCATTAGCATCAGTTAATCCACCTGTAACACGCTCTGGATTTCGTATTGACTGAAGAACTAGTGTGGCGTATTCAAGGGGTTCACCTGAATCCGAATCGATCACAGTTCCTGTAATTTTAATTGGATCTGGTTTTTGAGAATGTAATGACAAATGGATAAATAAACAGACTAAGACTATAGGTATTCCTATTCGATAGGCAAACAGGTT
>CBDTVT010000182.1:0-5459 GCA_965364275.1 uncultured Eudoraea sp.
CGGAAGTTCATTAAAAGGAACAGGAGCAGGCCTGGTTTATATAGAGATTAATACCAACGGCAAGTTTAATATGTTTGGCGATTTTGTAGTGGTTACCGGAGAGTATAATTACAAACTTGGGATTATTAACAGGGCGTTTAAGGTTAAACCAGGAGGAAGCATCGTATGGGATGGTGCCCCGCTTGATGCAACTTTAAACATGGAAGCCGTTTATTCCTTAAACGCGAATCCGGCTCCATTGCTTGATAATGCAGGATATAGCAGGCGAATTCCTACTGATGTAGTTATTAGGCTTACCGATCAGTTAGAACGGCCAACTATAGATTTAGGTATTGAATTTCCAGGTACAAGCTCTACCGTAAAATCCGAATTGGAATACAGGCTCCAGGATCCAACTATAGAAGAAAGAAATGCATTTTTCCTGTTAGCCCAGGGAACCTTCGTTAGCGAAGGATCAGGAATAAACCAGCAAGCAGTTACAGGCAACTTAATTCAAACGGCCTCCGGCTTATTAAACCAGGTTCTTGATGATGGTGATGATAAGTTTGATTTTGGGGTTACTTACGAGCAAGGTTATTTGGATCCTAATGATATTTCTACGGAAGACAGAATAGGTGTCACGGTATCTACTCAGATAAGTGACAAAGTTTTATTTAATGGCAAGTTCGGGGTTCCTGTGGGAGGAGTAAGTGAAACTGTGGTTGCCGGCGATGTGGAAATACAGGTTTTATTAAATGAAGAAGGGACACTGCGAGCCAAGATTTTTAATCGCGAAAACGAAATACAACAGTTTTTATCAGAACAACAAGGTTATACACAAGGGGTTGGTATTTCTTACGAGGTAGATTTCAATAGTTTTAAGGAACTAATGCAAAAGATCTTTAGGAATAAGAATAAGAATGTTGAAACAGAGGAACCCCAGGTGTCGGCGACTCCTAATGCCGTAATGGGGAAGGATAGTTTGATAAAATTTTATCCTAAGACAAATGTTCCAAAATTATGATTCATCCCTTTTAGTGAAATTTATAAAATATACTCAAAAAAGCACCCCGGAAAACCAGGGTGCTTTTAATAGGCAGATATTTAATGTTATAATTAAATTTAAATAAACAAGTTTAAAATATTAAAAATCAAGCAATTGTAATTTTATCATCCAAATACACATTTTGGATAGCATTTAAAAGCTCAACTCCATCTGCCATTGGTTTTTGGAAAGCTTTTCGACCGGATATTAACCCCATACCTCCAGCACGTTTATTAATCACAGCAGTTTTAACGGCCTGAGCCAAATCATTATCGCCGGAAGATCCACCGGAATTTATTAATCCCGCCCTGCCCATAAGGCAATTTATTACCTGGTATCGGGTAAGATCAATCGGGTGATCTGTGGTTAATTCTGAATATACTTTCTCGTGTGTTTTGGCAAAATTTATAGCTTTAAAACCGCCGTTATTTTCTGCCTGCTTTTGTTTTACTATATCAGCCTGAATTGTGGAAGCCAAATGATTGGCCTGACCGGTTACGTCAGCGGAAACGTGATAATCTTTATCATCTTTTTTAAAACCAGGATTACGAACGTATGCCCACAAGACAGTTACCATACCTAGTTCATGAGCATATTCAAAAGCTTCGGTAACTTCCTGAATTTGTCTGGTACTTTCTTCCGAGCCGTAATATATTGTTGCTCCAACGGCAACACAACCCATCTCAAAAGCCTGATTTACACTTGCAAACATTATCTGATCAAACTTATTGGGATATGTAAGTAATTCATTATGGTTCAATTTAAGGAGAAATGGAATCTTGTGTGCGTACTTTCTTGAAACAGAACCAAGGACGCCAAGAGTAGAAGCAACAGCATTACAACCACCTTCTATAGCCAGTTCAACAATCTTCTCAGGATCGAAATAAATGGGATTTGGTGCAAACGATGCACCTGCTGTGTGTTCAATACCTTGATCCACAGGAAGAATAGATACATATCCTGTACCACCCATTCGTCCATTATTAAAGAGAGTTTGCATATTGCGAAGTACGACAGGATTTCTGTCTGAAGGAGTCATAACACGATCCACGAAATCAGGACCGGGTAGATGTAGATGTTCTTTTTTTACCGTGTTACACTTGTGATCTAACAGGTAATTAGCTTCTTTGCCTAAAATTTTTTCAATGTTAAATGACATAATATTACTGTTTTCAATGGTCTTATAAAGATACGCCGATAAAGGCGTTTTTAAGGTCGATTTTAGAGATTTTTTTTGGAAAATGTTAATAAGATTATCACCATAATTTAGTACTTTAACCATCCTAGTTATTTTGTGATTTTGAAATGAAAATTTAATAAATATATATTATGGCAAAAATTAAGAAGACCAAAGGCACCATCGGTATCTTAACCGGAGGTGGAGACGTACCCGGCCTTAATCCGGCAATCAGGGCGGTTACTTTCAGAGCAATACGTGAAGGATATAGAGTAATTGGTTTTAGAAGAGGGTGGAGAGGGTTAATAGACATTGTAAGAGACAGTAAACACGACAACAGCAATAACTTTACAGAACTTTCCCAGGTAGTGGTGAACAAAGCAGCCAGGACCGGTGGGACTTTTCTTCATACTTCCAGAACAAGGGCAAGTCATGTATCCAACCTAATGGTTCCAGCTCATTTAAGGGATACCTATAAAAATGAGATCAATGACCTTACACCAGAAGTGATCAAAAATCTCGATTGGTTAGGTGTAGACTATTTGATTGCTATTGGAGGTGACGATACGCTTAGCTATGCCGTTCATTTGTTCAAACAAGGAGTTAAGGTAATGGGCATTCCCAAAACTATGGATAATGATGTTCCCGGAACCGATTATTGTATTGGTTTCAGTACATGTGTTACCAGAACAATCAGTCTTACCAACAGTCTTCGCACGGCAGCTGGATCCCATGAACGTTTTCTGGTACTGGAAGTATTTGGGCGCTATGCCGGGTTTACCGCTATGCTGCCTACTTTGGCAGGAGCAGCTAACAGATGTCTTATTCCGGAAGTGCCTTTCAATATAGAATTACTTGCAGAGTTACTTACCGAGGACAGGAATAGAAATCCGAGTAACTATTCCATTGTACTTATTTCCGAAGGGGCGACCTTTGAAGGTGGTGAAATGAAATATGCAGGTATGGAAAAAGACGCATTTGGCCATGCCAAGTTGGGCGGTATTGGTGATGAAGTCTCTCACGCGTTAAAGAAAATATCCCCTAAATATAACAAAGGAAACCGTGTAAATGTAATCAATCAGAAACTCGGATACATGGTACGCTGCGGTGACCCTGATTTTATTGATTCTGTGGTGCCTACGGCCTATGGAAATCTTGCACTCGATCTAATAATTAAAGGGATTGACGGTCGAATGGTGGTATTGAAAAATGGACGCTACGATCATGTGCCAATAGAGGTTGTTACAGAAACTAAAAAGTTCGTTAACGTGGATAAATTCTATAACCGCCCAAAACTGCATCCATTTTATAAAAACTTTGAAATGCTGCCCTTATTTATCATGACAAATGACTAATAACAAGCAGTCACTTAAATAAATAGGTAGGTCCTTAATTAGTTAATTGAACATAACTTATTTGAGATGATTTGTTATTTTATTTACGAATGGCATTTGCCCTGATTAAAAAGTCCATTTATTTACAACTTTAGATGTGTTCAAGACATCCGTAAATAGGGTTTTTTTGCCATATAAATAAAGAAATTTATAACTATAACGAATTAGGTGCTGTCAAGTGTTAAATAAAGGGTTTGTCTAATTCTTTTTCTGCGATAAGTTTAGTAATTTTGCAATTCTAAATTTTTTAATGAATTCACAAATAAATAAAATTGCGGTCTTTACTTCTGGAGGTGATTCTCCAGGGATGAATGCAGCTATAAGGTCCGTAGTACGTACATGTGCATATTTTAAGAAAGATTGTATTGGGGTCTATCGAGGATATGAAGGGATGATAGAAGGTGATTTTCTTCCAATGAATGCCCGTAGTGTGAATAATATTATTAATAAAGGAGGTACTGTCCTTAAATCAGCCAGATGCGATGAGTTTAGGACGCCAGAGGGGCGTAAAAAAGCTTATGATCAACTGGTTGCAAATAATATTGATGCATTTGTGGTTATTGGAGGGGACGGAAGCTTTACGGGTGCCCTTGCGTTTTATGAAGAGTACAAAATGCCTTTTATTGGTATTCCCGGGACAATAGATAACGATATTTTTGGAACAACATACACCCTTGGTTTTGATACTGCACTGAATACTGTTGTAGAAGCAATTGATAAGATCAGGGATACGGCTAGTTCGCATCATCGACTCTTCTTTGTTGAGGTTATGGGTAGAGATGTAGGTCACATAGCCCTCAACTCCGGAGTAGGTGCTGGTGCAGAAGAGATACTTATTCCTGAAGAGAATTTGGGTTTAGACAGGCTGTTAGATTCTTTAACCCGGAGCAAGGCCAGGGGAAAATCTTCTAGTATTGTGGTAGTTGCAGAAGGAGATAGAACAACAGGAAAAAATGTCTACGAACTAAAAGAATTCGTGGAAAAAAACCTTCCTTTATACGATGTTCGGGTTTGTGTTCTTGGCCATATGCAACGAGGTGGTGCGCCTTCTTGTTTTGATAGAGTATTGGCCAGTAGAATGGGAGTAAAATCTGTTGAAGCTCTGTTAGAGGGCAAAACAAATTTAATGGCTGGTATTATTGACAATAATATTACATTTACCCCTGTAAGTGAGGCCATAAAAGGAAAATCAAAAATTGATAAGGAACTCATCAGAGTTTCTGATATAATGACTATATAGTTTTAATCTTAAACAGTAAAAAATGTCAACACTAAAAATTGGAATTAACGGATTTGGGAGAATTGGTAGACTTGTTTTCAGAGAATCAGTAAAAAGAGATAATGTAGAGGTTGTAGCTATCAACGATTTGTTAGCTGTGGAACACCTTGCATATTTATTGGAATATGACTCGGTTCATGGCCGTTTTGATGGTTCTGTTGCAATCAAAGATGGCAACTTGATCGTTAATGGCAAAACCATTAGAATTACTGGTGAAAAGGATCCAAAAATTTTAAAATGGGACGAAGTAGGAGCAGAATATGTTGCTGAATGCACCGGTATTTTTACAACTCTGGAAACTGCTCAATACCATATTGACGGTGGAGCTAAAAAAGTGATTATCTCTGCACCATCAAAAGATGCCCCCATGTTTGTAATGGGTGTGAATCATAAAGATCTAAAAGCTTCAGACAATATAGTATCTAATGCTTCCTGTACTACTAATTGTCTGGCACCAATTGCCAAAGTGTTAAATGATAATTATGGGATAGCAGAAGCTTTAATGACTACTGTACATGCCACTACAGCAACTCAATTCACCGTTGACGGTCCTTCACGAAAAGACTTCAGAGGTGGAAGAAGTGC
>CBDTVT010000183.1:0-5376 GCA_965364275.1 uncultured Eudoraea sp.
ACTGTTTCTGCCAATTTTGACATTTGCTCAGGACAAAGGACTTGATGAAAAAGTAAATGACGCATTTATGCCTGTTGCAGTATGGTGGGAAGGCTTTATCCTTACTTCGGTTCCTATTGCTGGATATAATCTGCCGGTGGTTCTGCTCCTTTTAATATTTGGAGCTACATTTTTTACTATTTATTTTAAGTTTCCCAATGTCACAAAATTTAAATTGGCCATCAATACAGTACGTGGTAAGTACGATGAACTGGATCATCATAGCGTAGAAAAGGCTGATTTAAACATTGTAGATGGTGATTTGGTTGATACCATTGCGGACGAAAGTAAAGAGGGGGAGGTAAGTCATTTTCAGGCTCTTGCTACAGCCGTTTCCGGAACAGTAGGTCTTGGTAATATTGCGGGAGTAGCCGTGGCCATTGCCCTAGGTGGGCCCGGAGCCACTTTTTGGATGATTGCTTGCGGTTTTATTGGGATGTCAACGAAATTTGTTGAATGTACCCTCGGGGTCAAATACAGAGATGTGGGTGAAGATGGTACCGTTTATGGCGGACCAATGTATTACTTATCAAGGGGACTAAAGGAAAAAGGATTTACCGGCTTAGGTAAAGTTTTAGGTATTCTGTTTGCTGTATTGTGTGTAGGTGCCTCTTTTGGAGGAGGTAACGCATTTCAGTCTAATCAGGCTGCAGTTCAACTTTCTACTATGTTAAATCTGCAGGGCGGTGCAACCGGAGTTATTATTGGTGTAATCCTTGCTATTCTTGTAGGTATCGTAATCATTGGAGGAATAAAAAAGATTGCCAGCGTAACGGAAAAAATTGTTCCGTTTATGGCCGGAATTTACGTTTTGGCTTCATTGGTTATAATTTTTGCCAATATCAAATACATAGGTGATGCTTTTGCCATGATATTTAATGGGGCGTTTACCCCTGAGGCAGGTTTAGGAGGTATTGTTGGAGTTATTATTGTAGGCTTCCAAAGAGCAGCTTTTTCTAATGAGGCTGGTGCCGGATCTGCAGCCATTGCCCATTCTGCCGTTAAAACAAAGTACCCAGCGAGTGAAGGTGTAGTAGCGCTTTTGGAACCATTTATAGACACGATAGTGATATGCACCATGACAGCATTAGTTATTATTTTCTTTAATATGGACGCCGGGGCCTTTGAGTATGGCAATGCCGTTAACAGTACTGTTTTAATTAGTGAAACCGGAAATTATATTGGTGGCGTTGATCTAACATCAATGGCTTATGATTCTGTTATTCCCGGATTCAGATATATCCTCACTATTGCAATTATTCTCTTTGCATTTTCCACAATGATTTCATGGTCCTATTATGGTCTTCAATCCTGGAAATACCTTTTCGGACGAGGCAAAAGAGCGGACGTAGTCTACAAAATTTTATTTTTATTATTTGTAGTTATTGGTGCCGCAGCCACTTTAGATGCAGTAATTAAGTTTTCTGATGCCATGATTCTGGCATTGGTATTCCCAAATATGATAGGCTTACTGTTTTTATTCCCCAGGGTGAAAGAAGAGCTTAATAAGTATGTAACAGACATTAAAGGTGTAAGTAAATAAGAATTTCCTTGAAAAGTTTTAAATCCCACTTTAAGTTCAATAAACAGGAACGCAGTGGGATTTTCTTTTTATTGGCAATCATTTTCAGTTTACAGCTTATCTATATGTTGTTCAGAAATGAAGTGGTTTATACCTCAGAGGCAAGCTTTGCATTGGATACCGAAGTTCAAAAGCTATTGGATTCAATAAGGGAACAAAGTAAAGTAGAAGAATCACCGAAGGTTTATCCTTTTAATCCCAACTTTATAACCGATTATAAAGGTTATACCCTTGGCATGTCCAATGAAGAGATAGATAGATTACACTTATTCAGATCTGAAAACAAGTGGGTATATTCCGCTAAAGAATTTCAACAGCTTACCCTCATTTCAGATTCCTTACTACAAATATTAGCTCCATTATTTAAATTTCCTGAATGGGCAAATCGACCAAAAAACAAAAGAAAAGAAAGACAGGAAAAAGCGGTAGTAGCAGTCGTGGGGCATAAAGATTTGAATCAGGCTACCCCGGAAGAACTTAAGGGCATTTATGGAATTGGCGATAAATTATCGGCCAGAATTGTCAAGTTCAGAAACAGATTAGGGGGCTTTATGATAAATGAACAATTGTATGATGTATACGGTCTGGAGGAAGAAGTGGTTTTAAGAATATTGGAAGAATTTCGGGTTAAGGAGCAACCCGCTATTGAAAGGATCAATATTAATACTGCTACAAGAAGAGAGATGGAACAACTCATTTATATAAATCAAAACCTTGCTATTCAGATAGTTACATATAGGGATAGTGTTGGGATTATTCAATCTTTTAATGAATTATTGAAAATAGAAGATTTCCCGGCAGACAAGATTGATAGAATTAAATTATATTTGTCGCTCTAAAAAATTGCAATAATGACCACAGACACTATGTCTATTATTAGTTTTGATTATTCTGAGACTCAACACCATGTTGCCGAATCTGCTAAGAAATTTGCGGAACAATACATACGGCCTCATATTATGGAGTGGGACGAAGCTCAGTTTTTCCCTGCCGATCTTCTTAAAAAGGCTGGAAAATATGGCTTTATGGGCGTATTGGTTCCTCATGAATTGGGTGGGGCAGGTTTAGGCTATCATGAGTATATAGCCATCATTGAAGAGATATCAAAAGTGGATCCATCAATTGGCCTATCTATAGCCGCTCATAATTCTTTATGTACAAATCATATTCTATCTTTTGCGAACGACGAGCAAAAGCAAAGGTGGATTCCGAAACTTGCTACCGGAGAGTGGATTGGTGCATGGGGGTTAACAGAGCATAATACGGGTTCAGATGCCGGCGGAATGAGCACAACAGCCATTAAAGATGGCGATCATTGGGTTCTTAACGGGGCAAAGAATTTTATCACACATGGTATAAGTGGAGATATTGCCGTTGTTATTGCAAGAACAGGGGAGAAGGGAGATAGTCATGGGATGACCGCTTTTGTTGTTGAAAAAGGGACATTAGGTTTTACCAGTGGTAAGAAAGAGAATAAATTAGGAATGCGTGCCAGTGAAACTGCTGAATTAATTTTTAATAATTGCAGGATTCCGGATTACCAGAGGCTTGGGGAAATAGGCGATGGCTTTATACAGTCTATGAAGGTTTTAGATGGCGGTCGCATATCTATAGGAGCTTTATCTCTGGGAATAGCAAAAGGAGCCTATGAAGCTTCATTAAAGTATTCCAAGGAACGTGTTCAATTCGGTAAACCCATAAGTTCATTTCAGGGGATTTCATTTAAACTTGCAGATATGGCTACCGAAATAGAGGCATCTGAATTATTACTGCACAAGGCTGCTTTCCTGAAAAATGAGGGTCGCGAAATGACCAAAATAAGTGCAATGGCAAAAATGTTTGCTTCTGAAGTCTGTGTAAAAGTAGCCAATGAAGCCGTCCAAATTCATGGGGGTTATGGTTACACCAAAGACTTTCCGGTAGAAAAATTCTATAGGGATGCAAAACTTTGCACAATAGGAGAAGGTACCACGGAAATCCAAAAAGTAGTTATTGCGAAGAATATTTTAAAATAATTTGTTACCGTTTAATTTATTCATTCTATATTTGCATTCGAAAAATATTTAAAGAAAGGAGGTTGTAGCCTATGTTGATAATACCAGTAAAAGAAGGAGAAAATATAGACAGAGCTTTAAAGCGTTTTAAACGAAAGTTCGATCGTACAGGTACAATGCGTCAGTTGAGAAAACGTCAGCAGTTTACCAAGCCTTCAGTAGAAAGAAGACAACAAATACAAAAAGCACAGTATATTCAGGGTCTAAGGGATCAGGAAGAAATATAATAAAAGCTTTTAGCATTTTAAATTCCCGTCGCGATAACTATCGAGACGGGATTTTTTTATGAAAATAACTAAAGGTAACTTTGTGATATGTCTTTAACTGCTTTTATATCCTATCTTACTCATGAGAAGAACTATTCACCTAATACGGTGAAGGCATACGAAAAAGATATTCAGGGATTTAAAGAATTTTGCTTTAAGGAGTACGATTTGAAGCAAATAGATAAGGCAGAGTATAATTTAATAAGAGGGTGGGTAGTTCAAATGGTCACGGATGGATTGTCCAACAGATCTGTAAACCGGAAAGTAGCTTCATTGAAGGCTTATTATAAGTTTTTATTGAAAACCGAAAACATTCAGGTTAATCCATTAGCTAAACATAAGGCCCTAAAGACTCCTACAAAAATTGAAGTTCCTTTTTCTGAGACGGAAATGGAAATGCTTTTACAACAAGTGCATTTTGAAGATGGATTTGAAGGCAGTAGGGATAGGTTGATCATAGAATTACTATACACTACAGGAATAAGGCGGGCAGAGCTCATTAATCTTAAATTAAAGGATATTGAACTGTCTCAAAAAACGATGAAGGTATTGGGAAAAAGAAATAAGGAACGAATTGTTCCACTCTTGGACTCAACTATAAATCTGTATGAGATATATTTGGATGAAAGAATGAAGTTGGCCTCAATAAAGGAAAGCGACTTTATTTTTCTTTCCAAATCCGGGATTAAAATTTATGAAACACTTGTTTATAGAATTATTAATAGGTATTTTAGTAAGGTCTCTTCCAAAGTTAAAAAGAGTCCGCATATACTTAGGCATACCTTTGCAACGCACTTGCTTAATAAAGGAGCAGATTTAAATTCGGTGAAGGAATTGTTAGGTCATTCTAGTTTGGCATCCACTCAGGTTTACACACATAATAGTATAGCTGAATTAAAAAAGGTACATGCATCTGCTCATCCAAGGAGCAAGAAATAGTATAACGTTCTTTTCTATTGTTTAACCTAAAATATTCAACTTATGAAGGTAAATACGCAAGCTGTGAATTTTAATGCAGATTTAAAACTTCTAGATTTTATTCAATCGCGTTTAGATAAACTAGAACTTTTTTATGATAAGATTATCAGCTCTGATGTGCATTTAAAGGTTGAAAATACTAGTGAAAAAGAAAATAAAATTGTTGAGATCAAGCTGCATATTCCAAAAGATATGTTTGTAGTTAAAAAACAATGCAAATCTTTTGAGGAGGCAATTGATTCTGCTTGCAGTTCTCTGGAGAGAAAATTGGTTAAAAAGAAGAAAAAACCAAGGTTCCAACCGTCCTTAAAATTTTTATAAAATAGTTTTGATTAAAAAAATAATTATCTACATTTGCAGTCCGTTAGAAATAGCGGACTTTTTTATGCTTTAAAGGGCTTTAAAAAGCCGATGTAGCTCAGCTGGCTAGAGCAGCTGATTTGTAATCAGCAGGTCG
>CBDTVT010000184.1:0-5359 GCA_965364275.1 uncultured Eudoraea sp.
TCTTAAGGAGGATGAAAAAAAGACTATTTTAAGTAGGAACTTCCAAATGCTAAAGGAAGGATATCTTCGAGGGATTCGCATTTAAATATTTTACCTGAAAATCCCATCATTAAAATAGATATTGGTGAATTTTGTTTTTGTTCATATTCAGCAATGGCCTGCCTGCAATTTCCACAAGGCGCTGCAGGTTTGTCTACTTTATGGGTTTTAGATGATGCACTAATGGCAATTGTTTTTATTTCAACTTTGGGGTATTTTGCACCTGCCTGAAAAAGTGCTACCCGCTCTGCACATAAACCTGAAGGGTAAGAGGCATTTTCCTGATTATTTCCTATCACGATTTCCTCATTAGCTAATAGGACTGCTGCCCCAACCATGAATTGCGAATATGGAGCATAGGCATTTTCTCTGGCCTCCACGGCAATTTGCATGAGTGCTTTTTCGCTTTCGGAAAGCTCATCCAAAGTATCAAAAACCAATAAATCGAAGGAAATCCTGCGTTTTTCCATAAAATCAGATAAATGTCCAGGCTAACCTGAGTTAAAACTAAATGTACTTTATTTTAGATAGCTGTGCAAAACTGCATCTTACCTAAATAAAAAAAACCTGTCCGGGGACAGGTTTTTTTTATATGTCTAATTTTTTTTAATCATTATAGAATTCTTCCCCTAAATTAAAGGTTAGCGCGAATCGTAACGTATTTTCAAGAGGATTCTTCACTTTGGAAGTAGAGAAGAGGTACGAAAGATCTATCTGAACCGATTTGAATTTAAATCCGGCTCCAACTGTAAAGAATTGTCTTGATCCTTTAAATTCACTTTCATGAAAATAACCTGTTCTAAACATAAAAGCATTTTGATAGGCGTATTCAGCACTAAATGCCCAGGTTACCTCCTGAAGTTCTTCACTAATCCCATCAGGTGCATCACCGAATGACTTGAACACTCCTTCAAAAAATCCAATCTGCTGATATATATCATTATCTGCGGAATCTATTACCCCATCGTCATTGAAATCCTGAGGGGTTGGTACTAAGAGTTTATTGAATTCCAAATTTAAGCCCAGTACATTATCCTGATCAAAAATAAAATCAAAACCTCCGCCTATACCCAGATTTGTAGGTAAAAAATTGGTTTGACCACCTTCATCATATTGCATTTTACCTCCAAGGTTTGAGATATTAAAGCCAGCTTTCCATCTGCCATCAAAACTACTATAGGCCACTTCCCTGGAGCGAAAGTAACCGGCAATATCAACTGCGAATGAACTTGCCGCCTGTGAATCTACATCGCCATTTTCGGGTAATTTAAGATTTGAATTAATATATCTACCCGCAATAGCCATAGAGAATTTATCGCTAAGCTTTAATGCATATGAACCATCTACAGCCAATTCATTAGGTTTGGCTATTGTACCCGGGTCTCCGGCAAATTGTCTTAATTCAATTTCACCTAAGGTAAAATAACGCAAACTAAAGGCAAATGCGCTCCTATCGTTTATTTTATTATAAAAACTTCCACTTAATAAGGAGACATCTGTAATAATGCTTTCCAGATAAGGTGTATAACCTAACCCTATCCCCATTTTGCGTTCAGCAAATGCGAACTTAGCAGGGTTCCACTGCTGTGAAAATGCATCAACTGACGTGGAAACGCCCATATCTCCTAAGCCACCAGACCTTGCATCTGCAGCTATGGTTAAAAAGGGTACTGCTGTGGTTATTACCCTATTCTGCTCCTGTGCGGATACCTTAAACACAAAGGCAAATAAGGCTAGAATAACTAATTTTCTCATTTTTCTCATGTAACGTTGAATTAGTCCAAAATCTAAAATAATTACTAATTAATAATCACTTTATTTTGTCTTATTACTTGTTAAGTAACGAGCATTTCAAAAATATCTTGCATTTAGAGGTATATTATTTTTGAATTTTGTCCAATAAATCTGAAAATCAGCACTTTGTTCAGATTACAATTTAAATCTAAGTTCATTAGATTAAAGGTGTGAAGCAGTGATTGTCCTTAATAATTTAAAAGAAATGTTTCTATCCATACTATATTATGTTTTGTGCCGTTATCAAAATGGACAAGGTCCTACTAAATCTTGCCTGTGCAAATGGGCAAAAATATTTTCGGAACTATAAAATATTATGCAATAATCATCGTTTTATAACCCGAAAGCGACACAATTTTATTTAAATATTCTATCAAATGGCGATAAATGCTGTTTGATATTGAACTTAAGTCCTAAATACAGATGAAAAAACAGTTGATCAAAGTTGTACTTTCTTGTGCAGTGATAATGGGAAGTTTTACATTTAATAGTTGTAAAAAATCTGCCTCATCATCATCAAAGAATGTATCAAGAGCTACAGGCTGGAAAATAAACTCCAAAGAGGGTGGTTTTCAGTACAATTCTGACTTTAAAGAACAAGCAACGGGTCCCGGACTTGTTTTTATAGAAGGAGGTACATTCACAAAAGGAAAGGTACAGGATGATGTAATGCATGACTGGAATAATACTCCTAGCACACAGCATATTCAGTCTTTTTATATGGATGAAACTGAAGTAACCAATGTAATGTATAAGGAGTACCTTGATTACCTTAAAGCGGTATACCCACCAGAAAATCCTAAATATGCTAATATTTATAAAGGAGCTCTTCCGGATACTTTAGTCTGGAGAAACCGATTGGGATATAATGAAACCATGACCAATAATTACCTTAGGCACCCGGCATATTCTGAATACCCGGTAGTTGGTGTGAATTGGATACAAGCGGTTCAGTTTGCCGAATGGAGAACTGACAGGGTAAACGAAGCAATGCTGGAAAAAGAAGGTTATTTGGCTCAGAATGCAAAATACCAGGCAATGTCCGGTGAGGTGGAAGGCACTTTTAGTACAGAAGCCTATCTAAACCGTCCAGAATCTGTATATAACGGACAAATAGATTCATTACAAGGCAAAATGAAAAAAGATTCTGTTTCCAACTTTGCCACGAGAAGTACTGGTATTATAATGCCCGCATATAGGCTGCCTACGGAAACCGAATGGGAGTATTCTGCTGCTGCATTACAGGGAACAAGGGAATACAATAATTATAGAGGTAGAAAAAAATATCCATGGGAAGGCGATTATACAAGAAATGGCCAACGAGTGGGAAGAGGTGATCAGTTAGCAAACTTTAAGCAAGGCAAAGGTGACTACGGCGGAATAGCCGGTTGGTCCGATGACGGTGCTGATATCACCGCAGAGGTAAAATCATACAAACCCAATGACCTTGGTCTTTATGATATGGCAGGTAATGTTGCCGAATGGGTTGCCGATGTTTATCGACCAATCGTGGATGACCAAATAAGTGATTTCAACTACTATAGAGGTAATATTTACATGAAAACGGCGATAGGCGAAGATGGAAAAGTAAATATTCTGCGAGACAGTATAATTTTTGATACTTTACCTAATGGAAAACTTGTAGCTGTAAATTTACCCGGAGAAATTAAAATGGTAGCTGTTGATGAACAGGAAACCTATTTAAGAACCAATTTCTCAGAAAGTGATAACAGAGGCTACAGAGATGGTGATCCTGGTTCATCCAGATTCTTTGACCGATTTGCAGGGGATGATGATGAGGATCCGGCTCGAAAGATGTATGATTCTCCAAAACACAAAGTAGAGCGTGATTCTGCCGGACAAATAATTCGCGAGTATGACAAAAGCAATAATAGGTCGACACTTATAAATGATGAAGTCAGGGTTTATAAAGGCGGTTCCTGGAAAGACCGAGCATACTGGCTAGATCCTGCGCAGCGTAGATTTTTACCACAGTACATGGCCACAGATTATATAGGATTCAGATGTGCGATGTCAAGAGTTGGATCTAAGGCAAAGACTAAAAATAAAACGGTAAGAGGCAAAAAAGCCAAATAGTTTTATATGTAGAATATGAATTGAGCCCTGATGTTAGCATCGGGGCTTTTTTATATATTTGTTTTATGACAATTGAGAAATTGCACCAACTTTTTTTAAAGTATCCTCAGGTCTCCACAGATACACGTAACATTCAACCTAATTGTATATTCTTCGCCCTTAAGGGTCAAAATTTTAATGGTAATAAATTTGCATCTGAAGCCATAAGGAATGGTGCGACATATTCTATTGTTGACGAAGCAAAATATGTTAAGGGTGAAAACATTTTATTAGTGGATGATGTATTAGAAACGCTTCAAAAATTAGCTAGGTTTCACAGAGATTTTTGTAAAGCGAAAATCATTGGGCTCACAGGGAGTAATGGGAAAACCACAACCAAAGAATTAATATTCGCTGTCTTATCTAAGAAATATAATACGGTTGCCACCAAGGGAAACTTAAACAATCATATAGGAGTGCCGCTTACACTGCTTACCATTAAAAAAGATACAGAATTCGCCATTATTGAAATGGGCGCAAATCACGTAAAAGAGATCGAATTTCTGTGCAATATTGCACAACCTGATTATGGCTATATAACTAATTTTGGGAAAGCCCATCTGGAAGGCTTTGGAAGTGTAGAGGGTGTTATAAGAGGTAAAAGTGAACTCTACGACTACCTAATTACGAACAAAAAATTTATTTTTTTAAATGCAGATGATATTATTCAGGAGAAAAAATTAAGAAGTTACCATAGAAAATTAGGATTTAGCGCTTCCGATCATAATTACTTCAGGATAAATTATTTAGGGGCACGTCCTTATGTGAAGCTGGAAACAGAAGAAACCAAAATTAACACTCAGCTAATAGGCAACTATAATTTTAATAATTGTTGTGCTGCAGTGATTATGGGAAAATATTTTAATGTTCCATTGGAGGATATTAAATATGCAATTGAAGCCTACCTTCCGCAAAACAATCGTTCACAGATTATAGATAAGAAGGAATATCGCATTATTCTTGACGCCTATAATGCAAATCCGAATAGCATGGAAGCGGCCCTGAACAATTTTAAGAACTTTCCCGGGAGTGAAAAAGTTGTTTTTCTGGGAGATATGTTTGAACTAGGTGAAAAAGCCAATGAGGAACATCAAAAAATTGTTGATCTTGTCTCAGGGATGAATTTCGATAGGGTGTTTTTGGTAGGACAGAATTTTTACAAAACGAAGTCAGACTTCGCAAAATTTGCAACTTTTGATGACTTATCCAGTTTCCTTAAAAGTAATAAGTTAAAAAAAGGCAATCTCCTTATTAAAGGATCCCGGGGCATGGCCCTGGAAAGAATTCTGGATTATCTTTAAACCAGTAATTTTTGTGGAGTGTATTGGATTCGAACCAACGACCCCCGCCCTGTCAAGGCGGTGCTCTAAACCAACTGAGCTAACACTCC
>CBDTVT010000185.1:0-5279 GCA_965364275.1 uncultured Eudoraea sp.
CAGGGTAATAGCTATAATACGCCCCAAACCTACCATATTGAGGCGGTTGGTATTCAACATTACTGCCTCCCGGAATAACATCTTTATACTGCTCTGTGTTTATTACATTAGTAATTAATACACCAGAGAAACCAGCATCAAGTAATTGAGAAATTAAGGTTTCAATTTCCTTCTCCGACATTTCCTGGGAAAAATTTTCGGTTTTAATAACATCTACAGAAGATTCAGCTTTTACGCCCCGAAGGCCAAGTTCATTAACAACCAGCCCTTCCGCTCTAATGCGGGCAATTTTATCTTTTGTATGGGCTACAACTAAAATCTTATCATATTTTTTTTTGATGTCACTAACATTAGTAGATTCTCTGAGATAGGAATTGCTGCAATCTGCAAGTAAAAAAGAAAAAAACCACAATAAGATAAGGTTCTTAATCATCAGTGCCTGAATATTTTTTTAAAATTGAATTTGAAAATTAAGCTTATTCACAAACTTTATCAAGGTGTTAGTTTATATTCTACCCAAATTTAATTAGCTCTTAGGCTTCCTGAACCATTACATCATAAAGTTGTGTGGAATTCTTTCTGCCTCGCAATACAAATTCCCCTACGTTTTTAAAAGTGTAACCCTTTATATGTTTGACTCTTTTATATGCCTCTTCGGAAATAAGTAATAACCTGTCGAAATTTTTACATTGCTCCTGAATTCTGGATGCAACATTAATGGTATCTCCGTGATATGCTATTTCACGCTTTATATTACCTACTTCTACCACCGTTACGGGTCCAAGGTGCAGCCCCGCTTTAAATATGGGCTGTACACCATACTCAGTTTCGAAATAATGTTTTTGGTCTTTTAGAATGGCATCATAAGCATAAAATGCATGAATACAGCCATCTAATGCATCACCTTCACCTATCTCCCAGGTAAGCACAACTTCATCTCCGACATATTGGTAAATATGAGCATTATAAGCATCTACAACAGATAAATAATGAAAACAATCCTGGATGAACCTACTGTATTTTAAATGCCCCAATTGCTCAGCTATAGTGGTCGATGATTTTAAATCAAGAAACATAAAAGCGCGTAATTCTTCTTTTGGGGCGTAAAATTTCCCCATCACCAACTTCTTCAAATTTCCTTTTCCCAACAATCTGTTTATCTGGATAAAAAAGATTATTACGCTATTTATTAAAATGGAATAAGTTAGGTTGGCCAGAAGTATAGGACTGGTTAATAATTTATAGAAAGTTTGATTATGAATAGATCCGGTAATGGAAAGAATGGAATATGCAAGAAAATATATGCCGATCATTATAACAATATGAGTCGTTATTGAATGAATTACATATCTCCTAAATGAGATACTTCGTATTATGAATTTTTCATAAAGAAATTGAAGAGTACCAAAAATAGAACCTGCAAGAATAGCGATACTGACAACTATAACTGTTATCTCCACCTGTGAGCTTATGCCTAGTTTTGCCAAATAGGAAATTTCATCTACGCCAACTATTAATCGCCAGATCAAGAGACCAATAAACCAGCCAAAAATAAAAGCTGAAACATTATTTATCCATTTGTTGTTCATAAGCGCCGAAATTTTTACTATACAAAATTACAATTCTTATCAATAGGTTTGGGTTAAAAAATATGGCCTTATTTCGCAGCTGAATAGTATACGAGACACCTTTTATTTTTTTAAAATTGTGATAAATGAAAGTATTATTGCTAAGGTTCTCTATAACCATCTCTTCATTAGTTTTCCCATGTGCCTAAATTAAAAAGGGCTATTTAAAGGACTGAATATCTTTACAAATTTTATGGGATATTTTATAAAGGTTTAATTAAAAGATTCCTACTTTAGTGAAGAATTAGCAGAAAATGAAACGCTTATTTGATTTATACCCGCACAGATTTACTATATTTCTTATTAGTCTTCTTTTTATACTATTTGGAACACTTTTAGTTCCACTTGATTTGTTTGATACCTATGTAACGCCTATATTTTTTGTAGTCAATATCCTGGCCGGAACATTGTTAATTTCAAAAAAAAAGAAATTACATGGGTTTTTTATCATCTTATTTATTACAACCATTGTAGTTGTATTGTTTTCCTCTTATTTAGTTACAGAAGAAAAAGTATATCGCTACATTGAATTTGCGATACTTTTTTCTTTTTATTGCTTTGTAACTTATGAGATAATTGTACAAGTATGGCAAAGCACTAAAGTAAACAGAGGAGTAATCCTTGGGCTTATGTGTGGGTATATTTGTATTGGCCTGGTTGGATTTTTTATTTGTATGGCCGTTGAATTATTAGAGCCTGGTTCTTTTTCCGGCCTGCCTACGATTGACTTAAATCCGGAATCAAATAGAGATGGCTTAGTATATTACAGTTTTATTACTCTTTTAACCATTGGTTACGGAGACATAAGTCCTGTTACGCAGTTGGCCAGAAACGCTTCGATTTTGATAGGCCTTATGGGACAGTTTTATCTCGTTATTGTTACTGCTGTTGTTATTGAAAAATATATCAGGCACAGTGGCAAGACGGAATGAAAAGCAGGAGAATTTGCACCTGTCAGATCAATTTAAAATGCTTCATTAACACCAAAGTAAATACCTTTTTGGCCGTCTGTTCCAATTCCATAATCGAGTCTTAGCCAGGTACTTTTATCCTTAATAAGCTTAAAACGAATTCCCCCTCCAAAACTGGGTTTTAAGTTATTAAAACTGAACAGGTCACCAGCCTGGTCATTTACACTGCCAAACAACCCAAAACCGGCCAACGTCCATCGCTCTTTAAATCGCCATCTATATTCTGCCTGTACTATATACATATGCTTGTCTAGAAACCTGCCATTAAAGTACCCCCTGGCATTTTTGCTGCCGCCATAACTGGCCATGCCCTGAAATGGTACGTCACCATAATTATTTTCCATATAAAGACGAAATGCCAAAATGCTTTTTTTTGCTATTCTTTGATACGTTCTTAAATCTAAAATAAATTTATTAAATGCATGTGTTGCCCCAAAGAGTTCACTTGAAAATCGCGCTGCTAAACTAAGATAATTCCCAGACTGCGGGGCACCAATATCATCTCTTGAGTCTAAGTTGAACAAAGCACCCAATCCACTGATTATTGCTCCCTCGCTACCTGGGATAGTGCCGGAATCTAAAATACCGCCTTCCAGGACTTCGGTAATGCTATAATTTGCAAAATTAAATGAGAGTCCAAAATTAAGATTCGGGGGTATTCTCTTTAGTAGGCTTATGTCAAATTTATGGGCGGTTTGGTTATAGGATTCCTTATTATCCTCTGGAGTTGAATTACCAATACCCCAAAATGAATTTGGGAAAATCCTAAAGGAATAAAACATATCAATAAAATAATTTCCTCTCCCCAGATAGATTTGAGGCGTAATCTCAAAAATAAACTGACTCTCAGAGGTGTAGATCGCACTAAAAAAAATATTGGACAAACGCTGGTTGTATTCGTTGGTTTTATTAAGAAGGAATAACTGGCCACCACCTCCAAATCCAAATTTTGTTTCAGGAGTATAAAAAACAATGGGTATTGCCACCAACTGAACACTTTTCCCTTGTCTTATGGTATCTGACTGAATAAAACCTTCTTCATTTTTATCCTGTGAATATATATTCAAGGAAAATAAGACAATGAGCAATGTTGCGAATAAAGTATGTTTTTTCATTATAAGAAAAAGTCGTCAAGAATTACACCGAATCCGAAAGTAAATGATAGGTTACTAATCGTAATATTGTCTGAGCCAATCACACCATTTATGTCAACCGTATCCGTGCCAATCCAGCCATATTGAAGATTAAAACCAATATTAAAGGATATTAAATCCCGGATGACATAAGAATATCCCAAACTAACTAAAGTACCAAATCCATTTCCGTCCGTTTCTTCTCCAAAATCAGGAATTTCATTTATGCTGGCAAGGCTGCGATAAAGGACAAAGCCGGGGGAAACATTTAAAAATAAAGACCCATCTTTAGTTTTAGAAAAATACCGGGCAATTTGAGGACCTATATATAAAGATTCTCCTACAATCTTAAAATCCCCTTTAGTTTCCTGCTTACCTGCCTGAAAAGTAACTCCAAATAGCCATCTGTCTTTAAAGAATTTCCCGGTAGACAGGTTTATTCCAAATTCATTTGAGATTGTTTTGTTTTTGGTTGATTTCAATTCATTACTTGTGCTGCTAATGCTTCCCGACAAAGAAGTTAACCAACGTCCTTTGCGAAAGGGTGTTAAAATGGAGTCTGCAGTGTCTGAAGGAACTGTATTTTGAGAATATACCAGGGTAGCATTAAAAGCCAGGAATAGCAATACGAATAGTTTGGAAAATACTTTGAATTTCTGCATTGCTTTTAGTTAATCCTGGTTTTTAAAGTAATGTTTAAATTTACTCAAAATGCTCCTAAACTTCCTTGCCGATACCGGTATTTATTTTAGAAATTAAAATATAAATAATCGGTGTATATTTGCCCGAAATATTTTGCTATAAAACAATAAAAAGAAAAAGCCAATATGGCACAAACGAATATGAGACAATTAAAAATAATTCAATTAGTAAGTTTTCTAACCCTATCTGCTTTTGTATTTCAGGCACAAGCGCAGCGCATAGATTTATCAGTAGATTATGGGTATCAATTAGGTACTAAATTAAATTACGGATCCAATTATCTTAAAGCATCCGATGGAGGTTTTTTTAGGGGTATAGCTGGTTTTGAAGTTGGTAGTGGCACTATGTTAGAACTTACTTATATGAAGATGAATACAGAATTATTAATAAGGGATGTACTTATTAGTCCATCAGAAGATCGTTTGTCTGATCTGTCGATGGATTGGATTCACCTTGGTAGTACTAGGTATTTTGATTCATCAAGTGATTTGACGCCTTTTTTTGGCGTGAGTGCGGGAGCAACTATTTTTACACCAAAGAATGAAAATCTTGCAATTACAAATAGAGATTTGGACTCTACTACAGAATTTTCATTTGCACTAAAAGGAGGTGTTATTTTTAACTTAAGTGATGTAGTTGGCATAAAAATACAGGGCGACCTTATGTTTCCTGTTTCTTGGGGAGGCGTATATGTAAACGGATTTGGTGCAGGAGTGTATACCTCTGGAACAACCGTTATGGGAGCATTTTCGGGAGGTCTTGTATTTACTATAGATTAACCATCCATTGTGTTATTTGAAAACTATAGACCATGCTAAAAGCACGGTATTAGTGGTAGCGCCAAC
>CBDTVT010000186.1:0-5249 GCA_965364275.1 uncultured Eudoraea sp.
GGATACCTAGGCCTGATCAGCCCTACACAGCAAATGGTTTATCCGCTTAATTGACCTCCTTTTTTATTTTTTAAATTTTCGATAAAAGGTATACTAATACCCATTTTTTTAAGTTCTAATCGGACTGAGCTTCAAATATTATGAAAAAGAAAATTTTAAAAATTACCGGTCTGCTTCTATTACTGGTTTTGGGTGGCCTGATTGCTGTACCTTTTTTCCTGGAGGCTAAGATTGGCGACTTGATTAAAAACAATGTTAATAAGAACATTAACGCAACTTTGGATTTCTCCGAAGTTAATCTAAGTCTGTTGCGGAGTTTCCCCAAGGCCGAACTTCGAATTCAGGATTTGTATTTGTTAACTGAAGGTCCGTTTGAAGGTGACACGCTCTTTAAGTCCAAATCTATCTCTTTAGAAATGGGGATTAAAGAATTACTAAAAGGGGCCGGGGAACCAATAACCATAAATAGCCTGATCTTTGATAAAGCAGTTTTGAAGCTCAAAACAGATAAGCAGCAAAATGCCAATTACTCCATAGCCATAGAGGAGGGAACAAACTCCAAAAATGAAACTGCATCCAGTGGTTTTACCTTTGGTCTGGAATCTTTTCAGTTAATGAATTCTGAAATAATCTACGAAGACTTAAATTCCGGAGTACTCCTTGAAGTGAAAGATATTGAGCACAAAGGCAAAGGAGACCTTTCTTTGGAAATAAGTGAATTAGATACGCAAACCAGCGCAATGGTGTCATTTGAATTAGACAGCACCCGCTATCTGGAGAATACAATGGTTATACTGGAAGCGTTAATAGGGGTTGATCTTAAAACTAATACATATTCCTTTTTAAAGAACGAGGGCTTTATAAATAAGCTTCCTCTGGTGTTTGAGGGATTTGTCCGGATTTTTGAAGATAAGCAGGAAGTGGCCATTAAATTTAAAACTCCTTCATCCGAGTTTGATAATTTTTTAGCAGTTATTCCCGAAGTCTATACCCAAAATATAAAGGATGTTAAAACCACAGGAATTTTTAATATAGAAGGCGAGATTGCCGGTATTATAGATGATGAATATATCCCGGAATTTAATATTCAGATTGATGCCAGGGATGCCTCTGTTAAGTATCCCGATTTGCCAAAGGCCATAAAGAACATCAATATGGACCTTAGTATTAAAAATACTTCAGGTCTGGCGGAAGATACGTATGTTGATATAAATAAGGCATCCTTCGCGATAGAAAATGACAGCTTTGAATTAAGCTCAAAGATTACAGAATTATTGGGCAATACCAAAGTACGTTCGCATATAGTATGCAACATGGATCTTGCTAATATTTCCGAAGCTTACCCTATACCCGAGGCAATAGATTTGAAAGGTCTGCTCAATGCCGACATAAATACCTCTTTTGATATGGAATCCATTGAAAAAAAGCGGTATGAAAATACAACCTTAAATGGTCATTTAAAGGTAAATGAGCTAAGATACAATTCTGATAATTTATCTGGACCTCTTAAAATTCATGATGCAAGTATGGTATTTTTCCCCGCAAAGGTTCTACTTAACAATATGAATGGACAATTAGGAAAAACGGACTTCAAAATTGACGGAACCATTAAAAACTTACTAGGATTTGTGTTCAATGATGAAAAAGTGACAGGTAGTTTTAAAATGAATTCCAACACTTTTGATCTTGGCGATTTTATGTCAAAGGAAGATATTACGGAACCCGGAAAAGATAAATCTGTATTAAACCAGGAAAGCACAGAACTAACGGCTGAGAAAATTCAAATTCCTGCATTTCTTGATTGTACTATAGACGCCCGGGCAAATTCCGTTGTTTATGACAACCTTATTTTGAGAAATGTAAAAGGGCAATTAAAAATTGTTGATCAACAGGCAATCCTTTCCAATTTCCAGTCATCATTTTATAATGGAACGCTTAATTTAAATGGGTATACAAGTTCAAAAGGAGAAACACCTGGTTTCTCTATGCAACTGGATATGAGTAGTTTAGATTTAGAAGATACTTTTAAAAACGTAGAACTTTTTAGGATATTGGCTCCAATGGCAGCAGCACTTAAAGGAAATCTGAATTCGGTAATAAAAATTTCGGGTAACCTTAATGATGATTTTACCCCAGATCTGAAAACAATCTCAGGTAATGTACTTGCAGAAGTATCAGCGATGGAATTAAATCCTGAAAACGCCAAAATTTTAAACACCCTGAATTCTCGTTTAAATTTTATTGAAGTGGATAAATTTAATTTAAAGACCTTAAAAACAATTCTTTCATTCAAAGATGGAACGGTAAATGTTAAACCATTTACGGTAAAGTATGATGATATCGCTATAACCGTTGATGGTAGCCATTCATTTGATAAAAAGTTGAATTATAATTTAAATATTGAGGTCCCCCGAAAGTATTTAGGCAAACAGCTTAATTCGCTTATCGCACAGATTGACGAAAAAGAACTGGATAATTTAACGCTCCCTGTAAAGGCAACTGTTGGGGGCTTTTATGATGCACCCCAAATAAATACTGACCTTACTACAGGAATGAAGGACTTAACTTCAAGATTACTCGCTGTGCAAAAGCAAAAAATGATTAATAAGGGTTCTGAGAAGGCCGGAGAATTGCTTGGAGGCCTTTTATCGACTAAGGACAATGAAAAGGACTCTTTGAGTGAGGAGCACGCAGAAAATGGAAAATTAAATGATGTACTGGGTGATGTACTGACAAACCAGACAAAAAAGGAAGACACTGCAACCTTAAGTGAGGACTCGATCGTAAAAGAAGATCCACTAGCAAAAACTGCAAAAGGAATCCTTGGTGGAATTTTAGGTGGAAAGAAAAAAAGTTCAAGTAATTCAAGGAAAGAGAAAGATTCAATTAACTAACTCCGAGGGAAACATATAAACCTTCATTCCCCCGAATATTAAATACAGTATTATCCCCGAAGATTAGATATTGTCCTTTTATACCTTTTAAAATACCTTTGAATTCTCTTGTTTTACCAAGATTAAGGCTTTTGACTTTATCAGGGTATCGCAGTACAGGAAACTCCATATGAGTTTCCTGGTTACTTTCAATATAATAGGCTATAGCTTCTTCCGGGATGTATTTACTTAACTTGTTTCGCCATTCAACCAAATCTACGTCTTCAATGGTATTTGTAAGCATTTTGCGCCAATTGGTTTTATCACCGACATGTTCTTTTAAGGCCACTTCTGTTATGCCGGCCAGATAACGGTTGGGAACCTCAACAATTTCGATGGCCTCATGTGCACCCTGATCGATCCATCTTGTGGGGATCTGTGATTTTCGTGTAACTCCTACCTTAACATTACTGGAATTAGCCAGGTACACAATATGAGGTTGTAATTGCACCTTTTTTTCATATTCCAAATCGCGGTCTTCCTTATTTAAATGAGCCACACTAAGTTCCGGTCTCATTATCCAGTCGCCCGCAGTGGGAGTTTCAAAAAAACAATTTTTACAAAAACCTTGCCTGAAAATAGGCTTATCTTCATGACAATTCAGGCACTGATATTTTATAAAATTAAACTGTAATTCTTTGTCCAACACCTGATTGACATTTAAAAAGTCATCATTAAATATCAAATAATACTGAATGGGCTGGCCTATTTCAGATTGCATCTTGCGCAATACCCCTTCGTAACGCATGAATGGTGATTTTTGTTAAAAATTCATTTGAAAATACTAACTTTAGCAGTTAGATTCAGATCGCTAAAGATACCCAAAAATGCCAATACCTTTATTTAATTCTATAGCTTCATGGCTTTTAAAAAAACGCTATCACCAGATAGAACTTTTTCTTAAGTACCCTGGCGAAGTACAGGAGGAAGTATTGTTTCAATTATTGGGAATTGCTGAAGATACAAAGATTGGCAGGAAGCATGAATTTGGTTCAATTTCAAGCTATAAGACTTTTGCTGAACGTATTCCTATTGTTTCCTATGAGGATATAGAACCTTTAATAGAGCGCACCAGAAGAGGAGAACAAAACATCTTTTGGCCAACTAACATTAAGTGGTTTGCAAAAAGTAGCGGGACAACTAATGCCAAAAGTAAATTTATTCCCGTAAGTACTGAGGCATTGGAAGATTGTCATTATAAATCAGGTAAGGACTTATTATGCCTCTATTTAAATAATAATGAGAATTCTCAGTTATTTACAGGCAAAAGCCTTCGCTTAGGAGGTAGTAAGGAGTTATATGAGGATAAAGGTACATTTTTCGGGGATCTTTCAGCCATTTTAATAGATAATATGCCCTTTTGGGCGGAATTGAGTAGTACCCCAAGTAGTAGAGTTTCTCTGATGGGCGAATGGGAAACTAAAATGAATGCTATTATACAGGAAAGTATACAGGAAAATGTTACCAGTTTGGCTGGTATTCCATCCTGGATGTTAGTTCTGTTAAATAAAGTATTGGAGGAAACGGGTAAGAAGGACTTGTTTGAGGTATGGGAAAATCTGGAAGTATATTTCCATGGCGGAGTAAGTTTTAATCCATATCAGGAACAATACAATAATCTACTCCCAAAGAAAAGTTTTAAATATTATGAGATTTACAATGCGTCTGAAGGGTTTTTTGCCATTCAGGACAGGAATAATGCAGATGATTTATTATTAATGCTTGATTATGGGATTTTTTACGAGTTCATTCCCATGGAAGCCTATGGGCTTCCAGATCAAAAAGTGCTTCCATTATGGGAGGTGGAGGAGAATAAGAACTACGCTATTATTATTACTACTAATTCCGGTCTTTGGCGCTATAAAATAGGGGATACAGTTCGTTTTACTTCTACTAATCCTTATAGGGTAAAGATTACGGGCAGGACCAAACACCATATAAATGCTTTCGGGGAGGAACTCATTATTGAAAATGCTGAAGAGGCACTTAAAAATAGTTGTCAAAAAACCGGTGCTGAAATAATAGATTATACCGCGGCTCCCGTTTTTATGTCTGGAAATGAAAAAGGGACGCACGAATGGATAATAGAATTTCGAAAAGCTCCGGAAGAAATTCAATACTTTACAGAAGTATTGGATAATGCCCTAAAATCACTAAATTCTGATTATGAGGCCAAGAGATACAATAGTATGACTTTAAAAATGCCAAAAGTTCATATGGCCAGAAAAAACCTTTTCTATGACTGGTTAAAGTCTAAAGGAAAATTAGGTGGCCAACATAAAATTCCCCGATTGTCTAATGAAAGGGTATATGTAG
>CBDTVT010000187.1:0-5137 GCA_965364275.1 uncultured Eudoraea sp.
AAGTGTATTTTTTAATAAATATAGCAGCAGGAAATGCCATAGTAAAATATCCCCCATAAAAAGCCATTTGAACCCAGGATGCCTGGGTATTGTTCAATTCTAAAATCTTCTTAAAGGCGGATACCATGGGATTTGTGATGTCGTTTGCAAATCCCCATAATGCGAATAAAGAAGTTATTAATATAAAAGGGACTAACACCTGCTTAGAGACTACTGGTATTTTCTTTTCGTTTGCCATAATGATTATTTCCCAGATGGATTAGTCATTTTCTTGTGTTAAAAGTGATCTATCCAGATGAACATAACCGCCATCAACAGTAATAAACTGCCCTGTAGTATGCGATGATTTTTCAGAAATAGTAAACAAACATGTGTCCGCAATTTCCTGCGGGGTTGTCATCCGGTTTTCCAAAGGAATTTTTTTTATGATAGACTTGAGTTTTTTGTCTCCGTTTTTAATAGATTTTATCCAGGTTTCGTATGAGGGGGTCCAGCTTTCCGCAATAATTATAGCATTTGAGCGGATTCCATATTTAATAAGGTCTACAGCCCATTCGCGGGTAAGCCCTAAAACACCACCTTTAGCAGCTGCATAGCCCGATGTTCCTCCCTGACCTGTCAGCGCGACTTTAGATCCGATATTCAGAATATTCCCTTTCGATTCTTTTAATAATGGTAGAGCATGTTTGACTATCAAAAAAAAGCTTACCATATTCAGTTTTAATGAGTTCATGAACTCTTCATATGATGCATCTAGTCCTACCCCATCATTTACTCCTACATTATTAATGACAACATCTATCCTTCCATACTTTTTGGAGATAGTTTCGATAGCATCTTGAATTTGTTCCGGATTTGTAACATCTGTTTTGCAAAAGATGGCATCAACACCTTTTTTCTTAATTTTTTCAATGTATTTAGAACCTCTGTCATTCCTGTCAATAACGGCAGGAATAGCGCCTTCATTTACTAAACTCTGCAATATCGTTTCTCCAATACTGCCTTTCCTTCCGGCAGCTCCGGCTATTACAACAATCTTATTCTTTAATCCCAAATCCATTTACTTCTGTTTTTAGATTATAAAAATATATAGAATTCAATCCTCATATACCTGAATGTTTTTAATTTGCCCGGGATCTAAATAGTTTATATTTAAAATAGCTGCTTTCATTCCTATGTTAAAGATTGAATTCAAACCCATAATAATTTCATTTTGCAAGCCTTCTATTTTCGTTAAATCTTTGCCCCAGAAATTTAAATTGGACAAAACCGAATTAACAATTCTGGTTATACTTTCTTCTGAACCATCAACTTGTGACCATTGGAATTGAAAAAAATCCAATACTTCCGTATCATCAGCAAGCTCAATTGGCTCTCCATTCCTATCTCCTTTATAGAATGCAATTAAAGCTGCAAGAGAGAATAATAAGTGTTTCGGAAGGGTTTTTTTTCTTTTAATATATTCCAGGACAGATGGCAAAACCCTTGTTTTGTATTTGGAAATGGAATTAAGCGAAATACTCATAAGGGCATGTTCTAAATATGGGTTTTTAAATCTGTCTAGAACCTCATTGGAGAACTTAATTAATTCTTCTTCAGGAAGATTCAGGGTTGGGCATATTTCCTTAAATATGGCATTTTTTAAAAATGTCCCTACTACCGGATCTTCCAAAGATTCCCGCACCTTTTCTATTCCATACAGGTATCCAACCGGGACTAATGAAGTATGTGATCCATTTAATATTCGCACCTTTCTGGTTCTGTATGGTTCCATATTGTCTGTGAAAACGACATTCAATCCACATTGTGTGGCAGGAAACTCCTCTTTAACTTCTTTTGGTGCTTCAATGACCCATAAATGAAATTGTTCACCTTCAACTACTAAATTATCCTTATAACCTAATTCTTCTGTGATGACGTCTATCTTGTTTTTTGGATAGCCGGGAACTATTCTATCTACCAAAGTATTACAGAAAACATTATCTTCATTAATCCACCGGATAAATGCAGTATCCAGTCCCCAATCTACTGCATATTGAAGAATTATTTTCTTTAAGTTATCTCCATTTCTGTCTATTAATTCACAGGGTAATATGATTAGCCCTTTATCTGAAGCACCCTTAAAAACTTGGAATCTTCTGTATAAAAGCGCTGTCAGTTTTCCCGGATAACTTTTCTGTGGAGCATCTTCTAACTGATCATCTTTATAGTAAACAATACCGGCTTCCGTGGTGTTGGAGATGACGAATCTTAAATCCGGATTCTCAGCATTTGCCAAATACACAGGATAATTTTCATAAGGGTTGATTGCCCTTTGGATACAATCTATGATTTGATGTTCACTAACCGCCTTTCCATTTTTAATCCCGTTTAAATACAAGGTATACAACCCATCCTGATTGCTGAGTATTTTGGTTAGTCCATGAGCTATGGGTTGCACTACTACTACTCCTGAATCAAAGCCCACTTTTTTATTCATTTCGTGAATCATCCAATTGGCAAAAGCTCTCAAAAAATTTCCTTCCCCAAATTGTATTACCCTTTCGGGATATGAATGGGTGGGTACTATTCTTCTGCTTAATGTTTTCACTGGTTATTAAGTTTCTTTAGCTGATTAGGCACTTTTTTCAAGCTTATAATGAGATGCCTCTTTTCCATGGAATAAAATCGTTCTGTCCTTTGACTACAGCTTTCGCCACAAGTTCCCCACTCGCAGTTGCAATCATATACTCCAGGATTTTTTCTCCCATGCTTTCAATACTATCTTCACCACTAATTACTGTACCTGCGTTAATATCGATGATATCCTTCATTTTTTCATACAAATGGGTGTTACTTGAGAGCTTTAAAACAGGGGCTATGGGATTTCCCGTTGGCGTCCCCAACCCAGTTGTAAATACTATAATATTGCATCCCGAACCAGCGAGTCCGGTTGTGCTTTCCACATCATTTCCAGGAGTACATAAGAGGTTTAATCCGGGCCTCGTAATTTTTTCGGTATAATCCAACACATCAACCACCGGGGAAGTCCCTCCTTTTTTTGCCGCCCCTGCAGATTTCATAGCGTCCGTAATAAGGCCGTCCTTTATATTGCCTGGTGACGGATTGTTCTCAAAAGCGGAACCCACAGCTCTGGCTGCTGCAGAATAAGAATCCATAAGTGCTGCGAATTTTTTTGCAGCTTCATCGGTCTCACATCTATTAATAAGTTCTTGCTCAACTCCATTTAATTCCGGAAACTCTGAAAGTACTGTTGTGCCTCCTAATGCGACCAATAGATCCGAAGCGTAGCCCAATGCCGGATTGGCTGAAATTCCCGAAAATCCGTCAGACCCACCGCATTCCAATCCTAAAACTAAATTCCTTAATGGGGCTGGCTTTCTTTCTATTTTATTTGCCTTTGTTAATCCAATAAAGGTGCCTTTTACAGCCTCTTCAATAAATTCACGTTCACTTCTACTATTTTGCTGCCGTAGATAAACTACTGGTTTTGAAAAGTTTGGATCCTTTTGCTCAATCGATTTTTGCAATGTATCAACTTCTGCGTTCTGGCAACCTAAACTTAGTACGGTGGCTCCGGCTACATTTGAATTTGTAATATACCCGGCTAAAAGATTACATAGTGCTTCAGAATCCTGGCGGACTCCGCCACAACCCCCATCATGTTTTAAAAACTTTATTCCATCAACATTGGAAAACACCCTGTTTTTGGATATTTCATCTTTGGTATGAATAATAGATGTAGCATATATCTCTTCTTCACTCGCCCCGGAATTATACTTATTTATCAATGCCTGGGTATCCACAGCAAAATCCTTTTTGGTTATATATCCTAAAGCTTCCGATAGGGCTGCTTCTAAGACATCTACATTCCGGTTTTCACAGAATACCATAGGAATAATCAACCAGTGGTTAGCAGTACCAACACTGCCGTCTTCCCTGTGATACCCCATAAAGGTTTTTTCTTTAAAGTTTGAAACATCTGGTGCGTTCCATTTAAAGTTTTCTTTTGTGTTATTATATGCTGAGGATGCATGTTTGACGTTATCTATTGTTATCGCACAACCACTAAGTATTGGCATAATGGCCTTCCCAATCAGGACACCATACATATAGATCTCATCACCTATATTAAAATTCTGTCCGGCAAATTTGTGTTTTGCCCTTATATTTTCCTTTAAAATAATACTCACCCCATTTATATCAATAGCCGATCCTTCTTCAAGGTCTGTAATGGCTACGATAATATTATCCCTGGGATCTATTTGAACATATTTTTTGGACATATCTTTTGGTTAATTAGCTCCTAACAGATTTAATTATTTCCAGAGTCTTTCTTACATCTTCTTCCAACTTCTTAAAATCTTTTTGCGCGAGAATTTCCTTAGATATTAATTTAGATCCCATTCCCACACAGGTGACACCGGCTTCAAACCACCCCCTAAGATTAGATTCTTCTGTGCTGACGCCTCCGGTGGGCATAACATCTGTCCATGGAGATGGCCCTTTAATTGCTTTTACAAAACCCGGCCCATAGGTAGATCCTGGAAATAGCTTTACTATTTCACAGCCCAGTTCCTCTGCTCTGGCTATTTCTGTAAGAGAACCGCAACCGGGAGACCAAAGTACTTTTCTCCGGTTGCAGACCAGAGCAATGTCTTCCCGAAGAACAGGTGTGACAACAAAATTGGCCCCTAATTGCATATATAAAGAGGCTGCCCCGGCATCTGTTATTGATCCTACGCCCATTATCATCCCCGGCAATTCAGCCAGTGCAAATTTATTGAGTTTGGCAAATACTTCATGTGCAAAATCACCCCTTGAAGTAAATTCCATTAACCTTGCACCTCCTTCATAGCAGGCTCTTAGTACTTTTTTGCCTAACTCTACATCTGAATGAAAAAACAAGGGAATCATCCCGCTTTCTCGCATAGCCATTGCCACTTCTAATCTTGAATATTTTGCCATTGTATATTATTAAATAATTATCTAGCTACTCTGCCTGAGGCATCACCTCCCATTAATTTTTGGACCTCTTCCACCGTTACCAAATTTGCGTCTCCCTTTATCGTGTGTTTTAAGCAGGATGCTGCTACTGCAAAATTTAAGGCATTCTGATCATCTTCGGGGTACTTTA
>CBDTVT010000188.1:0-5106 GCA_965364275.1 uncultured Eudoraea sp.
ACCCACTTCTATTCCGCTGCTGTTCAAGTTGGAAAAGACCCCATTGGGCATATCTGTTTTTTTTGCTGCTTTTTGAATGGCTGAGGCTACCAGTTCCCCGGTTCCTGCATGCATGGGATGGCTCTTTACAATAACCGGACAGCCGGCTGCAAGTGCACTGGCTGTATCACCACCTGCGGTGGAATAGGCTAGCGGAAAATTACTGGAGCCAAATACCGCAACAGGTCCCAAAGGGAAAAGCATCTTTCTTATATCTGGTTTTGGTACAGGAGCCCTGTTTGGCAAGGCAGTATCAATACTGGCCTCTACCCAGGAACCATCTTCCAAAGTGCCTGCAAAGGTTCTTAACTGGCCGACGGTGCGCCCCCGTTCCCCTTTAGCCCTGCCTTCGGGGAGACCGCTTTCCAGGCAATAGGTTTCGATAAGCAAATCACCCAGGGCTTCTATCTCATCAGCAATAACTCTTAAAAAGCCAGCCTTACGTTCGGCTGTGAAATTTCTATAACTTTCAAAAGCTTCTGAGGCCAGTTTTGTTGCTTCATTCAGTTCCTCTTCTGTGGCTTCATAAAAAGTCCATTCGTTCTCCAGATTTATTTTGGGGTTAAAAGTTTTATAAGTCTTGCCGCCATTGGCAGAGTGTTTATTTCCAATATAATTTTTCCCTGTGATCATAGTTTTGTGCGTTATGCAGAATGATAAGATGTTTTGTTCAAGGTTTTATAATCCGGTAATGTAGGTCTGGATTTCATCCCTTCTTCGATAATTTTTAAAACCTTTTGGCGTTCGTCTCCATGCAATGACAATCTGGGAGCCCTGACATTTTCTGTGCCTATTCCTGTGGCAACTTCAGCCAATTTAATATTCTGCACCAACTGTGGGCTTATATCCAGTTCCAGCAGAGGTAAAAACCAGCGGTAAATTTGCAAAGCCTCGGTAGTTCTACCGGCTTTTGCCAGTTCGTAAATGGCAACGGTTTCCTGTGGAAAGGCACAGACCAGGCCAGCCACCCAACCATCGGCCCCCATTAATATGCTTTCAAGCCCAAGGGTATCTACCCCAGTAAGTACTTTTAACCGATCTCCAAATCTGTTTTTTATCCGGGTGATATTAGAAATATCACGGGTAGATTCTTTTACAGCCTGTATGTTATCACATTGCAACATTTCCTCAAACATATCTAAAGTAACTTCAATTCCGTAATCTACCGGATTATTGTAGATCATGACAGGCAGATCTGTACTTTGGGCAATAGCCTTAAAATAGGTAACCGTTTCAAAATCATTTGCTTTATAACGCATTGGGGGTAGCATCATAAGCCCGTTCGCCCCGTACTTTGCGGCACTATTTACAGCCTTAATAGCCCCTTTGGTGGATTGTTCTGCAATGTTTATGATAACAGGAATTTTCCCATCTACAATGCCAACAGTGATCTCGATCAGGATTCTTTTTTCTTCGTCTGAGAGCGTACTGGCTTCTCCCAGGGTGCCTCCCAGGATAATTCCACTAACGCCTGCCTGGAGCTGTGCATTAATATTTACCTCAAACATCTTTAAATCCAGAGTATCGGACTCTGTGAATTTGGTGGTTACAGCGGGCATAACACCCTTCCATTGTACTTGCATAATTATCAGGTATTAATTGTAAAATGTAAAATTACTTATTTTACCACATCAAATTTATAAACAGTTGTGGATTTGTATGTATCTCCAGCTTCTAATAAGGTGCTCGGGAAGTTTGGCTGGTTTGGAGAATCTGGAAAATGTTGTGTTTCCAGGCAAAAAGCGTTTCTTTTCCTATAAGGTTTTCCGCTTTTACCAATACTGGTCCCATTTAAAAAATTACCACCGTAAAGTTGAACACCCGGTTCGGAGGTATACACTTCCATACTTCTGCCACTTGTGGGTTCCGTAACCCTGGCGGCCAGGACTAGTCCTTCACTATTTTTAGGAGATTCATTCAGCACAAAATTATGATCATAACCTCCTCCAATAACCATTTGTGCATGATTGCTATCCAGGTCTGTGCGAATTGTTTTCGGGCTGGTAAAATCAAAGGGAGTGTCATCAACACTCTCAATGGTGCCAATAGGGATAAGTCCGGTATCCACCGGGGTATATGCAGAGGCGTTGATCATCATAACGTGATCATTAACATCGCCCCGGCCTTCACCTTTAAGGTTAAAATAGGAGTGGTTGGTTAAATTAATAATAGTGGTTTTATCTGTGGTGGCCTCATATATAATTTTTAGTTCATTGTCATCTGAAAGAATATAGGTAACCTTTACATCCAGGTTGCCGGGATAACCTTCCTCCATGTCGGGAGAAATACGGGTAAATTCAATTTGGTTGGGTGCGGTTTGCCTGGCTTTCCAGGTTACACTTTCAAATCCAATATTACCGCCGTGCAAATGGTTTTCACCATTATTTTTTGCCAGTTTATACTTTGTTTTTTTAATAGAAAATTTACCCTTTGCAATGCGATTTCCATACCGGCCTATTACAGCTCCAAAGTTATTTTTAGGGCCATTCATATAGCCGTCCAGTGTAGAAAGCCCCAGAACAACATCACCCATTTTTCCATCTTTATCCGGGACATTTAAAGCAATTAATCGCTGTCCGTAATTTGTGAAATCGGCTTTTAGCCCATTTTTATTCGTTAGAGTATACAAGCTGATGCTATCACCCTCAATAACCTCTTTAAAATCATCCGGATTTATTGTATTGATATAGGAAATCATTTCTTCTTCCATCACGGGTTTTTTATTCGTATTATTATCCTTACAGCCTAAAAATATTAGCGAAATAAAAATTAAAGAATTTAAGGTATTGATCTTCATAATGAATTAAATTTTAGACCATTAAAAGTAGGGAAAACTTTGAAGGAAAGGGAGTAACAAAAAAGATTATTACCAGAATTGTACTCATGATTTGTTTGCAGGCTTGTGCATTGGGAGAGTTTGCAACATTTTTTGAAATTATATGCTTATTTTAGTCCGATGCAGCGATTTTGTACTAAGATATTAGTTCTGTTATTTTTTGTCCAATTTTCTTTACAAGGACAAATCGAAGAGGACAAGGCCCTACATTTTGCTGCCGGCGCATTTTCGGGGGCAGCCGGGGCATTAATCGCTTCAAAAATAAGTAAAAGAAATCGTTTTTGGACAGTTACCGGCTCTGTGGCAGCCAGTCTTTTAGCTGGCCTAACCAAGGAGGCTATTGATAAAAGTAATGGAGGTAAATGGGATAACGGCGATTTGGGAGTAACGGTCCTGGGAGGGGTAACCGTGGGAGTTAGTATTGAATTGTTTTCTAAAAAAAGCGGGAAATACTATGTTAAGAGAAAGAAACCCCGTAAAAATGTAAGCATGTCAGATGGGGTTTCCGAGTTTTCGGATCTATATTTCAATCAGTGATGTTAAATATATGTTAAAAACGAACAGACTTGTTTGTTCGTTCTATATTTTATATATATTTGTCCCATGCAAAAGCAAAGTGTAAAAGAAAGGATTATTGAAACGGCTTCCAGGTTATTCTATTTTGAGGGGTATAATCAAACCGGGATTAACCAGATTATTGAAGAGGCAGGCGTAGCTAAATCCAGTATGTACCAATCTTTTAGATCTAAGGAAGAGATTGCTGTGGAATACTTACAGCGTAGACATAAGATGTGGATGGGAAATCTTTCAGACTTTGTTTCGGATAAGAAAAGTGGGAATGAGAAAATAATTGGAGCATTGGCGTACATTAAAGATTGGTTAGAAAGCGTAGAATACAGAGGTTGTGGATTCCAGAATATTGTAACTGATCTTCCGAAAGGTCAGAATTCAATAGCAAATCAGGTATTGCTTCATAAGAATGAATTACTCGATTGGTTGAGACAAGAATTAAAGGAAGACAATTATAACACTGAAGAACTAGATATTTTGGCTAAGGAGATTATGGTTATCATGGAAGGAGCCATAATCCTGGCACAAATTCAAAAAAATTCCTGGCCTGTTAATTCGGCTGAGAGCACACTAAGGAAACTATTGGTGGAGTAATTTTTTTTAAAATTATAAAACAGACTTGTCTGTACGTATAATAAATTATAATAATCCAAGAGTATAAAATAATTAATAACAAATAAATACAAATAGAAATGAAAGTTTTAAAAGCATTAAGCTTCGAAGAAGCAAATGAAAAGTCAAGGGACATATTTAAAAATATTAAAAAAAGCATTGGTATGGTGCCCAATCTCTATAGCTCTATGGGGGTATCGGATAAATTATTGGGAGGCTTTCTGAACTTTTCAGAATTAATTAAAAGCGGTGAATTCTCTAAAAAAGAATATGAAGCAATAGCCTTGGCCACGTCACAAGAAAATGGTTGTGCGTATTGTTTGTCCGCCCATACCGCTCTTGGAAAAATGAATGGTTTTACAGAAGACGAAACACTGGACATTAGAACGAATAGTATTGCGGACCCTAAAACTAATGCACTGGTAACACTTGCCAGTCAAATGGTGGAGCACAGAGGACATCCATCTGACATTGCCGTCCAGAATTTTCTGGAAGCAGGTTATAACAAAGCTGCCTTTGCAGAATTAATCGCAGTAGTTGCATTAACTACGATTACTAATTACGTATTCCATAATGGAGGCTTCGAAATTGATTTTCCAAAAGCAAAAAATATTGATCAATTACAAATAGTTTAATAAAACCTTATCACATAACAATTTAAAATTATTAAAAATGAAAACTACTAGAAAAACCATATTACAAACAAAAGGATTCATGTTATTAGCCATGCTCCTAACATCATTATCCATTTTTGCTCAAACCAGTACAAAAAATGATTTAACTGCTACTATTGAAAACGAGGTTGACTATACGCAAGTACTGCATAAGACAATTAAAATTAAAGGGATAGAGATCTTTTACCGGGAGGCAGGAAGAAAGGATGCACCTACCATTTTATTATTACATGGATACCCGACATCTTCACACATGTTTCGAAATTTAATTAAAGACCTCGCAGATGATTACCATTTGCTGGCGCCGGATTATCCAGGTTTCGGAAGAAGTGAACAGCCGGCTATGGAGGATTTTGATTATAGCTTTGAGAACAT
>CBDTVT010000189.1:0-5104 GCA_965364275.1 uncultured Eudoraea sp.
GATACGCCCTGGATGAATATAAAAAACTTTTTGAACCATACGAGAGGGTCTAAAAACGCGCACATGAAGAAACACGAATAAAAATAAGTAGTGATAAAAATTATTTTAGATTAATCGCACTTGTTTGGTCCTAATGTTTTTGTTAATGCAGATGCGATTAATCCTGTTGGAATGGCAACGATTCCCAAGCTAATGAACACAATAAAAGATGTGAAAATTTTACCACCAACAGTAATTGGATAAGAATCACCGTAACCAACGGAGGTTAATGTTACAACTGACCACCAGAGACAGTGGAAAACTGATTTGAACTGCTCATTTTGTACAGGGTTTTCAAAATGATAAATTCCGACTGAAGCAACAAAGAGAAGAAATGATGTTGCTACTAAGAATAGAATTAATTCTTCTTTAACCATCGCAAGAGCAAATTTAAATCTTTTAATCGCTTTATTATATCTTAACATTTTAAAAGCACGAAATACTCTGAGCAAACGAAATACTCGAACTGAACGCAAATCAATCCCACCGGATATATAAAAGGGAATAATTGCAAGAAGATCAATAATACCGAAGAAACTGAAAATATACTTTATCTTTTTATCAGCAACATATAAACGAAGAATATATTCTACTGAGAAAATTATAACAACTACTGTTTCCAGGATAGACAAAAAGTGTTTTAGATTATAATTAAGATTGGGTAATGTTTCGATGGCAAAAGATATAAGCGATAATATGATTAGAGCCTGAATGAACAAATAAAATATTCTTCCATATTTTGTGTCATTTTCTTCAATGGTTTTTTTAAGTTGCATTTTTAGATGCCAGTTTAAAAATAATTTATCCCGGTTTAATTCTTTTATTGCAGTAAGTTGCATGCGATTTCCTAATTAAAGAATTTAGTTGAAATTCATAAATATAAAGTAATCTTAATATTATTTCGGTAATTTTTCATAAAAACTTAAATCCCATAAATTATACTTTCTCCCAACACATCTTGTGATAGAAGTTTAGAATATGGAGAATGAGCATGAATGCTGCTATAGTCTGTTTTGCTGGACTTTTTGCGTTTTTCCTGGGATACCGGATCTTTGCAAAATACCTGGCTGAAAAAGTCTATAAAATTGATGTGCATGCTCCTGTTCCATCTCATACTATGGAAGATGGGATGGATTATGTCCCTACTAATAGATTTGTGCTATTTGGCCACCATTTTGCGACCATTGCAGGAGCTGCACCTATAATAGGACCCGCATTAGCCGTGATTTGGGGTTGGGTGCCCGCCCTTCTATGGGTAGTGCTTGGTACAATAGCTTGGGGAGGAGCACATGATTTTGGAGCACTTGTACTTTCTGTAAGGAATAAGGGTAAATCGATCGGAGAAATCGCAAAGGGAATGATGGGGCAAAAAGCGATGACAGCCTACATGATAATTGTCTTTTTTATCCTGGTGCTGGTCATGGCAGTTTTTCTACTTGTTATTGCTGGTCTTCTCATCGAATATCCCGAAGCGGTCTTTCCTGTCTTTGCTCTGATGGCTATTGCTGTGTGTATAGGGATACTTATTTACAGGACCGAGATAGGCATTACCTCTGCAAGTATCGTGGGAATCTTGTTTATGATATTGGCAATATGGTGGGGTTCTGAACATCCCTACCCTATGCCTCAACAGACATTTCTGGGAAGTGCAAAGACAACCTGGGTTTCCCTGCTGGCTCTTTATAGTTTCGCTGCATCGGTTCTGCCTGTCTGGCTTTTATTACAGCCGCGTGACTATCTTGAATCATTTAACCTTTATGGGGGCCTTATTTTAGTGTATCTTGGAATTTTTGTAACTGCTCCCAATTTTGTTGCACCGGCAGTTCGAATAAACGTCCCTGGTGCTCCACCGATGTGGCCTTTTCTTTTCATAACGATTGCCTGTGGGGCATTGTCTGGATTCCATTCCATTGTAGCATCGGGCACATCTCCAAAGCAGCTTAACAACGAGGTGGATGCAAAATTAGTAGGATATGGAGGGATGGTAGGTGAAGGTTTGCTGGGACTTGCTGCTGTTATTGTTTGTACCACAGGATTTGCATCTAAAGAACTCTGGATGAATCACTATGCTACCTGGTCTGGAGCAGCTGGGTTAGGACAAAAGCTGTCAGCATTCGTTGATGGTGCGGCTTATTTCATATCACATTTTGGCATTCCTCTCCAAATGTGCAAAACCATAATTGTTCTTATTGTCATTTCCTTTGCCATGACATCCCTTGATTCTGCCTGTCGATTGGGAAGGTATATTGTCTCTGAACTGAGCGAGTCGTATAAGGTGCCTGTTTTAAAAAACCGCTATCTTGCAGCCGGAGTTATGGCAGGCGTTTCATTTTTATTTGCCATGGGCACTTATGGTGGCAAATCTGCAGGACTGGTCATCTGGCCTCTATTTGGGACGACCAATCAACTTCTGGCATCATTGGTTTTTGCGATGATTACGGTTTATCTATTACAAAGAAAATGCCCAACCTGGCCAACAACAATACCAATGTTCTTAGTATCTGTAACAACAATAACAGCTATGTTTTGGAATATTCAGAGCTACATAAAAGATGGGAACTGGCTTCTCACTTTTGTCGGTGGGATTATTCTCACCGCAGGCCTTTATCTGGTCTTTCTATCATGCAAAGCATATATTAGGGAGAGGGGGAACTGTGCCGACTGAAAAGGAGGAACTGTCTAAAGTAACACAATAGCTATACTGTACAAGTCTTCACCATTGTTCGGATATTTTAACTTATAGAAAACATTCATCACATTATGAGCCACTGCAAACACGAGGTCTTAACTTTAGTAACGATTAAAAGCAACAAACTGCGCTGCAGGCATTGTCATCTTACTATTTCTGAAGATGAACTTGGAAGTGACTGCTGTCCAGAATGCCTTGCTGTCCATAAGATAAGACGAAGAGACTTTGAAAAAATTATCCCAGAGGATAGCGGAACCATCCGCTATTGTTGCGAGCAGTGCGGCGCTGTGATCGAGTGCTAATGTGCATTGAGGGTGGATTTAAAAGCCAGGCATGCGCTAAGGATTTTTTTACTGCTTTGCAGGTTTGTTGTATAAACCCAGAAGTTTTTGATATCCGAAGTGCGCCACCAGATTGTCAAGCAGAATTAAGGCGGTAAGGTTTTCGGCAACAGGCCAAATGCGCGCCACAATTGTGGCATCGCGGCGTGTGATCGCAGCCAAGGGTTTGTTTTCGAGCGTGTATTTGTCAATGGTTTGCTGTTCTCGGTCGATCGTTGGGGTTGGTTTGATCGCAACTCGTATAACAACATCCTGTCCGGTAGTCAGTCCACCTGTAATACCGCCTGCATTATTGGAGTCGAATACCACTTTCCCTTTCTTAGCATGCATCTGGTCATTGCATTGATAGCCGGTCATGTCTTTAGCCGCAAATCCAGCCCCGATTTCAACACCCTTTACTGCTCCAATACCCAGCAACTGGCCAAGTTGCCCATCGAGCTTTGCGAAGACCGGTTCGCCCACACCCGGAGGCATTCCTGTGACAACAATCTCCACAAGACCACCGGCGGAATCACCAGTGGCTGAAATCCTGTTGCATTCCTCAACCATTGCGTCAGCAGTTTCGATGTCAGGGCAGTTGAGTATGGGGTGGACTTTGTACCTTTTTTTAATGTCGGCAGCATTGAATGCCGGGGCCCTTTTGCGAATCTCTTGAATCTGATTTTCAACCTGCGCCAGAATAGCCATTTTCTCAAGAAATCGCATGTCCTGAGTTATCCTTTTCTTAATGTAGATTTCTTGATAGAAAGGATCGTGATCATGGCGCATCCGTTTGTATGAATCGGTGGATTGAATAACAGTCTCTGAGTCCATGTCCGGGCAATGAACGCCGGCCAGCTCTTTAACGTAAGATGCTACACGGATTCCCATATCACCTAGTATTTTCTTGGCTACAAACCCGGGCGCTACTATAGTAGACGTGTATCTCCCGCTGAATATACCCGCACCTATGGCATCATCTGCCGGCCCGTATTTCAAAAAGGAGGCATAGGAAGCATGGCCGGGACGAGGGGTGCGATTCGTATCCTGATATTGCTTGATGTGGATGAAATGTCGATCCAGATTGGGGATTAGAATGGAAAGAGGTGTACCATTGGTTAGATTATGGTTGCCTGCGTTTTCGACCGTATCCGCTGCATTGACTCCTGTGTAGATTATAGGTAGATCCGGTTCCTTGCGCGGAGAGGAGAGTTCATCAGATCCCGGTTTCCTAAGCAAGAGATCACCGTAGATTTCCTGCTCTGTAATCGCCATGCCTGCAGGAACCCCCTGTATGACGGATACAAGTCCTTCCTGATACGATCCGCCTGCCACGGTTACCTGGAAAAACCTGCCTAGATGACATCCAATCATGTTGACTCCGTTCGAATTGAAATTAGGTAATTACTTCTGGCTAACAACCCAGTGGTAAAATGACCTTTTGAAAGTGGCAAGTATAAGAAAATTACTGTTTTGTGTCAAATGAAATGTAACAATGAAATAAAAAAAAACGAAATTTAATCACAAGATATCCATCAAGGATTGATGAAAATTTTGATGGTTGTAATAGAAGATACAACAAGCATCCAGTATCAAGCATTTAGTATTCTGCTTTCCAGACCCTAGTGGTAAATAACAGGCTCTACACCTTTTTCTTCTAAAAAACCGATGATTGATGGGTTTAAACTGAGGTGGGTTAAAAGAACCTTATTACCAGCAGTCTCAAAGAAAATACCGGGGATGTTTACCCATATCTTATTTTCTTGATCGGTTCTGGAAGCTGAAAACCTTATGATGGGAGATTTGTAGCGAATATTCAAGAAGTCAAGGAGCTTATCAATGGTGGTTACTGCATCTTCATCGGATGCAAGAATTAAAAGAGGGAATCCCTGTTTTTTCAGAATGCCAAGTAGTTTTGAAGGTTTGTTTCTCAAATATATGAGGTGTTTCTTCCCATTTTTTACAAATGTTCTATCTATTGTTATATTCAAAGCTAAACCTGTATTATCTCTGCTATAAACTGAGATTGGCATGTTTTGCGAGTAGTCTTGTCCGG
>CBDTVT010000190.1:0-5002 GCA_965364275.1 uncultured Eudoraea sp.
GGTATGCACTCCCCTATGAATATTAGCATTATAGCGAGAATAGTAATCTACAATAGTATCTATGACTTGTTTTGGTGTCTGTGAAGTAGCCGCATTATCCAGGTAAACTAATGGATATCCATTAACTTTCCTTTTGAGAATAGGAAAATCCTTGCGAATAGTTTTAATATCCAATTTGGTTATAATCATACGGCCAGAGCTATTTATAGCTAAACTAAATGTTAAAGATCAAATCCCAGTTGAACACCCAATTTCTTAGCAATCAGCCTGTTGATTCTCATTTTTAATTCAGGTATTCGAACACTTGCCAACACATTATTGGCAAACGCATACATCAAGAGGGCAGCAGCTTCTTTTTTTGGTATTCCTCTTGTTTGCAAATAAAACAGAGCCTCTTCATCTAATTGTCCAATAGTGCAGCCATGAGAACATTTTACATCATCTGCAAAGATTTCCAATTGCGGTTTGGTATTGATAGTAGCCTTATCACTAATCAAAATATTATTGTTCTGTTGAAAGGCATTAGTCTTTTGAGCAATCTTATCCACTATAATTTTGCCATTGAATACTCCTATTGACTTTTCTCCATAAATTCCTTTATAATCCTGATGACTTTCGCAATTAGGTTCTCTGTGATGTACCAGGGTATGATGGTCTACATGTTGTTTTTCACCGAGTATAGTTACCCCTTTCATGGTAGAATCAATATATTCCCCATTCTGGTAATAATTAAGATTATTCCTGGTTAACTTTCCTCCAAAGGAAAAGGTATGAACCTTCACTGCGCTATTGCTCTTTTGAGAAATGTAGGTATTATCTATTAAGGACGCATTTTTAACGTCATTTTGAACTTTATAATAATCTACAATAGCATTTTTTGCAGCAAAAATTTCAGTAACAGAATTTGTTAATACTTCATTGGAAGTAAGACTCTGATGACGCTCTATAATCTGAAGTTCGGCATTTTCTTCTGCAATAATTAAGTTGCGGGGTTGGAGTAACAATGCAGCTTCATTCCCCGTGGCAAAATGCAATATTTCTATTGGTTTTTTGGGCATTTTATTTTTGGGGATATAAATATAAGCCCCCTCTTTACTAAAAGCAGTATTTAATGTTGTTAGCGATTCATCTTTTGAGGCTACCTTATTAAAGTAAACATCTATTATCTGCTTATACATTGGTTTGCTTAAAGCAGCGCTCATAAGGCAAATATCCACCCCGTCATGCGTGGTTTCAGAAAGGAATGAGCTATATACACCATCAATAAATACTATCTTATAAGTATCTATCTCATGAAGAAAATACCGCTTAACATCCTTGTATTCCAAGGCGTTTGTTTCTTTTGGAAAGATGCTGAAATCTATCTTCTGCAAACTGTTCAAGGAGGTGTATTTCCAGGCCTCCTCTTTTCTATTAGGAAAACCTTTAAGTTCGAACTTCTTAATTGCCTCCGAGCGTATATCATGAACCGGATGATCCACATCTACATTGTTCTCAAATGCCAGGAACGAAGAAACCAGTTTATCCTTTAAATCCATCATTGTGTTTTCTGTTTATTGCCTTTATAAAACAATTCGCTTTCAAATAATCAATTAATTCAACCGGAATATTAGATAACCGATTCATTTTTTAACCAGTCGTATCCCTTATCCTCCAATTCCAATGCTAATTCTTTGCTACCTGATTTTACAATTTTACCGTCGTGTATAACATGTACAAAATCTGGAATAATATATTCCAACAATCGCTGGTAATGAGTAATAACTATTATAGCGTTTTCTTTGCTCCTAAGTTTATTCACGCCATTGGCTACAATTCGTAAGGCATCAATATCCAGGCCGGAATCTGTTTCATCCAAAATGGCGAGTTTTGGCTCTAAAATAGCCATTTGAAAAATCTCATTTCGCTTTTTTTCGCCACCTGAAAACCCTTCATTTAAAGATCGAGATAAAAACTTTCTATCTATTTCAAGCAATTCAGATTTTTCACGGATAAGTTTCAACATTTGGTTGGCTGGCATGTCTTTTAATCCGCGTGCTTTCCTGGACTCATTTATTGCCGTTTTCATAAAATTGGTTACGGAAACCCCAGGAATTTCAACAGGGTACTGAAACGAAAGAAAAATTCCTTTGTGCGCTCTTTCTTCAGGGGATGTGTCTTCCAGATCTACACCATTCAATTCTATATTCCCTTCTGTAATTTCAAATTCTTCCTTTCCGGCTATCACTGAGGCAAGGGTGCTTTTCCCTGAACCATTAGGGCCCATAATAGCATGAACCTCTCCTGCCTTTACTTCCAGGTTTATTCCGTTTAATATTTCATTCCCTTCCACACCTGCGTGCAGATTATTTACTTTTAACATATTCTATTTAGTTTAAATATTGAGGTGCTTTTGGCATTTTATTAAAGTCGTCCTTTTGATGTTGTAAATATACCTTAGCCTTCATTTCCTGAGCAAAAGCTTCAAATTTTTTCATGCTCTCCCTGGTTTGCGCTACATCATAATTAAAAATTGGAATTCTCTTGTACTCCCTGTTTTCATAAAAATGATAAAGGTCTCCGGATAAAAGCAAAGGCCCATGGTCTTTTAAATCAAGAAATAAAACCTGATGGCCTGGTGTATGGCCTGGCATATATTTTAAAACCACGGTTCCATCTCCAAACACATCAAAATCTCCATCGATCTTTTTAATATTTTTTAAGTCCTTAATCGCGTTGTACATATCCGGGTTCTTTTCCTGCACCTCTTCTCCAGTTACAAAGTCATACTCGTCTTTCTGCACAAGCCATGTTGAATTTTTAAATACGTTAGCATGCCCGCTATGATCAAAATGAGTATGAGATAATGAGATGTATTGAAAATCGTCAGGGGTCATGCCAATTTGTTTTAATTGGTTTAAAACTGAATCCCTGCGGGAAACAGTAAATGCGCCATCAGGTGAAGTATACGGCTCTGGAAGCCCAACCAAAGATTCAGGAAGTCCGGCATCCCACATTAGATTGCCTTTTGGGTGTTGAATTACATAAAATGCATCCGCAAATTCCTTACTTTGTCCTTTATAGGTCTCATCCTGAGCAAAAAGTCCTAATGTGTTTACGACTACAGTACCTCCATCAAAGGAATAAAGCTTCACTTCAGCTTTAGAGATTTCTTCCTTACTTTCAGACACATTCGCTACTTCCTTATTCGTTTCTTTACAGGCAAATAAGACAACAATTACCAATAATGTTATATATTTTTTCATAGTAATTAACCTACTGAACCTTCAAGGCTGATTTCCAATAGCTTTTGGGCTTCAACGGCAAATTCCATAGGAAGTTTGTTAAGTACTTCCTTGCTGAAACCGTTTACAATTAGGGCAATAGCTTTTTCCGTTTCTATTCCTCTCTGATTGCAATAAAAAATCTGATCTTCCCCTATTTTACTTGTCGTGGCTTCATGTTCAATCTGTGCCGTTTTATTCTTCACTTCTATATATGGAAAAGTATGAGCCCCACAGTCATTTCCCATCAGCAACGAGTCGCATTGCGAAAAATTCCGGGCATTCTTAGCCCTGCTGTTTACTTGTACTAATCCTCTGTAGCTATTTTGTGACTTCCCGGCGGAAATCCCTTTCGAAATAATCGTGCTTTTGGTGTTTTTTCCTAAATGGATCATTTTAGTTCCCGTATCGGCCTGCTGATAGTTATTTGTAACAGCGATAGAATAGAACTCACCTATAGAATTATCTCCTTTTAAAACACAGGATGGGTACTTCCATGTAATAGCTGATCCGGTTTCTACTTGCGTCCAGGAAATTTTGGCGTTTTTCTCGCACAACCCTCTTTTTGTTACAAAATTGTATACTCCCCCTTTACCTTCTTTATTGCCGGGATACCAGTTTTGAACGGTAGAATATTTAATTTCTGCATTATCCAGAGCGATAAGTTCCACCACGGCAGCGTGCAATTGGTTTTCATCTCTCGATGGTGCAGTACAACCTTCCAGATAACTCACATAACTTCCCTCGTCAGCAATAACCAGTGTGCGTTCAAATTGTCCGGTGCCAGCCTGATTTATTCTAAAATAAGTTGACAATTCCATAGGACATCTTACCCCTTTTGGGATGTAACAAAAAGATCCGTCTGAGAATACTGCAGAATTTAAGGCGGCATAGAAATTATCCTTTTGTGGTACTATGGTACCAAGGTGCTTTTTAACTAATTCCGGATGTTCTTTTATTGCTTCTGAGATAGAGCAAAAGATAATTCCTTTCTCTGCCAGTGTTTTTTTGAAAGTGGTGGCAACGGAAACTGAATCCATTACAATATCCACCGCTACCCCTGCAAGCTTTTTCTGTTCATCCAAAGAAATTCCCAGTTTTTTAAATGTATCCAATAATTCAGGATCAACTTCGTCTAAACTTTCGTATTTCGGTTTTTTATTAGGTGCCGAATAGTATGAAATATTTTGAAAATCCGGTTTTTTATAGTGGATATTTGCCCATTCAGGCTCTATCATTTCCTTCCATGCCCGAAAAGCTTCAAGGCGCCATGAAGTCATCCATTCCGGTTCTTCTTTCTTTTTAGAAATACCGATAACAATGTCCTCATTTAATCCTTTTGGAAAAGTGTCAGACTCAATATCAGTATAGAAACCATATTCATATTCTTTGGTTTCCAACTCTTTTTTTAATTCTTCTTCGGTATATGCCATAAGCCTTAAAATCCCTCAAAGGGATCCCATATTTTTATAATGAAAAACTCTCACCACAGCCACATGTGCGCTGTGCATTTGGATTATTAAAAACGAAGCCCTTACCATTAAGCCCTCCGGAATACTCCAGAGTTGTGCCCACCAGATAAAGAAAACTCTTTTTATCTACGATGATACGTACAGCATTGTCTTCAAAAACTTTATCAGCCTCATCAACTTTATTGTCAAATTTTAATTCATAAGACAACCCACTGCAACCACCACTTTTTACACCAACTCTAACAAAATCCCTTTCAGCGTCAAAAC
>CBDTVT010000191.1:0-4936 GCA_965364275.1 uncultured Eudoraea sp.
ATGGAGCACAAACAGATTTTGATGGTAACTACACAATTACCGCCGGAGAAGGTAAGGTATTGCGCTTTAGTTACCTGGGACAAAAAACTGTGGATAGGACCATTGGCGCAGCTAATGTAATAAACGTGAAAATGGAAGAGGATGCGGAAACTCTTCAGGAAGTTGTAGTTACTGGGTATGGTTCAAAAGCAAGCGAACTAAATACCTCCGCGGTTTCTACGATAAGCACGGAGACAATTGAGGCTTTTGTACCTTCAACGAGTATTGATAATATTCTTCAGGGTCAAGCTGCAGGTGTTCAGGTTACTGCTGCAAACGGTAGGCCTGGCTCGACTGCATTTGTTCAGATTAGGGGTGTTGGTTCTATTAATGCCAATACTACTCCTTTATATGTAATTGATGGAATTCCTCTTGGAGCGGATTTTGTTAATAACTTAAACCCGAATGATATTGAAACTTTCTCTATCCTGAAAGATGCAGCCACTATTTCCAAATATGGTTCCAGAGGTGCTAATGGGGTTGTATTAATTACTACCAAAACTGGAAAATCAGGAGATGCTAAGGTCTTACTTAGATCTTCCTATGGTTTTGGCCAGCGTATTAAAGATCCGTTTGATATTATGAATGCATCACAGAAATTGGAGCTGGAACGCCAGTTTGCAGATCTTGGTGTCAATGCAGCTCAAAGCCTTCCGGGAGCATCCGCTTCACCTGAAGAATTGCAAAACTTTCTTGCGAATGACACAAATTGGGAAGAAGAACTTCTTCGCAAGTCAGAAATTCAATCTATTAATTTATCTGTTTCCGGAGGTGATGAAAGACTTACTTACTTCCTTGGTCTTGGTTATGACAAAAACACAGGTATTATAGACAATATTAAAGGATTTGAAAGAATATCAGCCCGTCTGAATACTACGTACCAGGCAAAAGAATGGTTGAATATTGGTACCAATCTTTCATTTGCCAGGAGTACGACAGATTTACCCAGGGATAGGAATAATGTACAGAATCCTTTTAGGGCAATGTATGACTACAATCCATGGGATCCACTTTATTTAAGAGATGCTAATAACGATATAGTTTTAGACGAACAGGGAGAGCCTGTTTACAATCCAACAACTACTGGTTTCCCTATTGCCCTAGCATTGCAAACGGAGCCTGAGAATAACCGAGACTTCCTTATCATAGGTAGTCTTTTTGCGGATATTAAGTTTTCTGATAAATTTTCCAATCGGTTTTCTATAGGTGCTACAAACAATAGGTTTAACAGAACCACCCGTTCTATAGCAGGAGGCGTATTGCAAGGATTTATAGGCGATGCTAATTTCCCCGGAACTCAGACGGATAACTTTGAGAATGTCCTGGAATACAACGTAAATAACCTTATAACATATAGTGATACCTATGGCGGACTTCACAATTTAACGGTTAGTGGACTAGTTGAGTTCAACGAACGAATATTAACTGACCTGTTTGCAACAAGCAGGGGTTTCCCATCGCCAGATTTCGCATATCAGGATGTGGCTGCAGAAGCAACAAGTGCAGGTTCAACTGAAGAAAGGAGAAGATTGTTTTCACTGGGTCTTTTTGCTGACTATGATTATGACGGTAAATATGTAGTTTCCGCATCTATTAGAAGGGATGGTTCTTCCAGATTTGGACCGGAAAATAAATACGGAACTTTCTATAGTGGAAGTGCCGCTTGGAATATTTCCCGTGAAAGTTTTATGGAAGGTTCTGTTTTTAATAACTTAAAATTAAGAGCTTCTTACGGAACATCAGGTAACCAGAATATTGGTGACTTTGAATACCTCAATTTATTAGGTTTTAGTACATATAATGGAAGAACTGCAGCAGTTCCACTTGGAGTTGGAAACCCGGACATTCAATGGGAGTCACAGGCTATCCTTGATATAGGTCTTGAGTTCGGAATTCTAAATAACCGCATTAATGGGGTATTCGATTATTTTAAGAAAAATTCCAATGACCTTTTATTAAACAAGCCAATTTCACAAACTATTGGAGATGAGGATAATTCTATTTTAGCCAATATCGGCGAAATTGAGAATAGCGGTTTTGAAATTTCTTTGAGTGCGGACGTTATAAGAACACAGAACGTTACCTGGACTTTAGGAGGTAATATGGCTATTTTAGATAATAAAGTAGTTTCCCTGGTTAATGGAGAAGATATTATTAATGGGAGTACCATCCTTAGGGAAGGGGAAGAAATTAATTCTTTTTATCTCGAACGTTACGCGGGTGTGAATCCTGCTAATGGAGAACCTCTTTATTTAGATACTGATGGTGTTGTGACTAGTGAATATAGCCCGGGCTTCCAGGTATTGTTATCTGGTAAATCGCCTCAGGCCAATTTGGAAGGTGGCTTTTTTACGTCATTAAGAGTTAAAGGAGTTGGCTTAAGAGCTGATTTCGTCTATAAATCAGGAAATTATATTCGTAATTTACAAAGACAACAAGGTGTTGCCATTGGGAATATAAACAGAAACCAAAGGGTAGAATCCTTTAATTACTGGAAACAGCCCGGAGATCAGAATGTTTTACCCAGCCCTTTATTCCAAAACACTGCGGATCAGCAAACAGATAGATTTCTGGAAAAAGGTGACTATGTAAGACTAAGGACGCTTACTTTGGATTATAGTCTTCCAAGTAAATTGCTAGACAATACTGGATTAGATTCCTTCCGTGTGTTTATTACCGGTCAGAATCTATGGACGATTACAAATTACAATGGAGATCCTGAAATTGGTTTGGGTTCTGCAGAGACGGCTGAACAAGGTGATGCCGGATTTGTACCCGGGGAATTTTCATTATTCAGTTACCCTCAAACCCAGTCCTATACCTTTGGGGTAGAAATTGGATTTTAATAACAAAATACAGATAAAGAAATGAAAAATAATATAATTAAATTATCGTTCTTGTTTTTGTCATTCGGTTTTTTTGCCTGTGATGACGAAATCAATGAATTGCAGCCTTTTATAGAAGGTAATCCGGAGACATTTTTTAACTCCGTTGCTACGTTTCAGAATGGCGTTGACGGAATTTATCGACAGTTCTGGCTTTACTATGCAGACGCTGGAGACGGATTGCAGGGAATACCTGACATCCTTTCAGATAATGTGATCTTGGTACAGACCGGACGGACTTCAAATGAAGACTATTTTGATTACAGATATGTTCCAAATACCGGTGGTGCAATTCCACTTTACTGGAGTGAGGCATATGAGGCGGTAAACGCAGCTAACCTTGTTATTGGGCAAATTGACAACCTGGCAGATGGTCCTGAAAAAAATAATATTTTAGGACAAGCTTTGGCAGCAAGAGCTTTAGCACATTTTGACCTGGCACGGCTTTTTGCAAAAATACCAACACAGAGTGCTGATGCCAATGGTTCACTTGGGATTATCTATGTTAAGGTAGAAGATGGTGATACCGGGGATCCTGCAGTAGAACCAGCCAGAGAAACCGTAGCTAGTAACTACTCAGAGATTATTGACGATCTTGTACGTGCAAGTACATTGATTGGCAGTGATAATGGCGAAGGCAGATTAGACAGAAATAGTGTTTTTGGAATTTTATCCAGGGTATACCTTTATAATGGGCAGTATTCACAAGCCGTTGCTGCCGCAAATCAGGTAACTACACCTTTAGCTACGCCGGCAGAATTAGATGGAGTATATACAGATTCTAATAATGCAGGTATTGTTGTTGAATGGGCCGTTAATACTTCATCTGAAAGTAATTTCGATAATGTAGGTGTACTATACAGTCAATCTAATTCTTCGGCGACAATCTCAGAGTATGCAATAGACCTTGAATTTTTCACTAATGTTGATGCTAATGATTTAAGAAGGAATGTAATGCAGTTTATTGGCACAAACCAGGACAACGATTACAATGCGGTAAAAAAATTCTTAGGGGAAACAGGACAGGTAAACGGGCGTGTGGATATCAAGGTAATGCGGTCAGCAGAAGTACTTTTAAACAAGGCTGAAGCTCAGTACGAACAAGGACTGGAAACAGCTGCCCTTGCTAGTTTAGATGAATTGAGAGATCAGCGGTTTACATCGTATACGGGTGGTGAAAGCGGACAGGCACTGGAAGATGCAATACAATTTAACAGAAGGGTTGAGCTTTCGTTTGAAGGACACCGTTTCTTTGACGTTAAACGTAGAGGTGAGGCAATTAACAGGTCGGTCTTTGGTGATATAATTGATGGTTCCGGGACTCCTGCTGAAGTACTTACTTTGCCTGCAGGGGATTTTAGATTTCAACTTCCTATACCGGTAGACGAGATTAATGCCAATTCCAATATGGTACAGAACGAAGGTTATTAAAATTTAAAACAAAAAAAAATGAAAAGACTTTCTCATAAAATTTCGATACTGATCTTTGGAATACTGCTCATGGTATCGTGTGCAGATAATGAAATTCCGATTTATGATACAGCAAATGGACAGACGCTGGCACAATTTAGCCTTACATCTGTGGTATTGGGTACTCCGGAAGAAGGAGCTTCTGTTGACGTGGACGTTACAGTGACGACCAAAACAGATAGTGAAAGAACTATCACTGTTGCGGCTGATCCTTCATCCACGGCTTCGTCGGATCAATATACAATTAGTAATTTGGTTATTCCTGCAGGAGCCTATTCTGGTACAATTACAATTAGCAGTAATTTTAATGCACTACCAGATGCCGGAACCAGCGTTTTGGTACTTAATTTAACTGATGTTTCAGGTTCAAATGATATTACATTTAATAATTCAACCTTAAATGTTGAGTTCTTTAGAAAATGTCCTATTGTGCTAGCCGATTTTGTTGGCACCTGGTCCGGAACTGGTTCATGGTCAGAATTATTTAGCTATACTTCTGAAATAGTAACCACTTTGGATGGCGACGGAAATTTACTAATGAA
>CBDTVT010000192.1:0-4930 GCA_965364275.1 uncultured Eudoraea sp.
ACTTCATCACTGGAGACTACTTCATTTCCATCAGCAATAAAATTCCTAATCAATTCACGGAGTTCCATAGTAATCTCATCCCAACTGGCGACCTCGTATTTCGTAATGGAAACATAGTTTTCATCCATAAAAACCTCTTTAACATAAGGCAAGTGAAATAACTTTTTGGCCAGATCAGAACCTTTTGCTTCATCAAGATTTTTAAATTCAAACATAGCAGGGACTATTTTTCTATTTGCTACGAATTTCATTACGGCCGGGTTAGGGGTAATTTCTGCATATATGGTAACGGCTACTTTCGCAGTATCTTCCTCTTCACTAACAATAGGTTCCCCGGCGTTTAAATATTCAACCAACTGTTGCGCTACTTCGTCCTTAACCGATGACCAATCTACTATATCAAAGCGTTCCAGGGCTATGAAATTCCCTGAAATATATACTGTTTTTATAAATGGAAGATAAAATAATTGCTGAGCCAGTGGAGAATTTTTGGCATCATCTATATTCTTGAATTCGAAATTACTCCCATTTGTTAGAAAATGATTAGCCTCAAATTTTAAAATGGCCGGGTTGTTTGTTTCTACTACTGTAATAACGTATTCTTTCATCGCATTTGTTTTCAGCAAAAATACAACCATTTTCCCTTCCTGTACATATATAATAATGTTGAATTTCATCCGTTATACTTTATATTTGAACGAAACTGCATTAAACGCGCCCTATTCTTAGATGAAAAAACTTCTATTGATTTTGTTTACATATGTGGCTTTTTCCAGCTCTTTAACCGCACAGGAGGGTATTCCTGTGTATTTTGATTATTTGGCGGACAACTATTATTTGGTATTCCCCTCTATGGCAGGTATTAGCGATGGTGGTAAAATAAGACTTACAGCCAGAAAACAATGGTTTAGTGTGGATGAGGCTCCAAGTTTACAAACACTTAGCGCAAATTACAGGATTCCGGAGAGTTCGAGTGGTGTAGGGGTAATCATTTTTAATGATGCCAATGGTTATCACTCTCAAACGGGTGCAAAGCTAACTTATGCTCATCATTTGCAGTTAGGACCAGAAATCAGAATATTAAATCAGTTGTCATTCGGGTTGAGTGCAGGTTTTATTCAAAGTAGTCTTGATGAAACAGAATTCAGGTCGGTTATCCCGGATCCTATTATCAGTGGTGGAAAAAATAGTGTTGGTTATTTTAATATAGATTTAGGGATGTCCTATAACTATATGGAATTCTATGCAAATTTCGCAGTTTTAAATCTTTTGGGTACCGGACGAGACCTTTATACAGCTATTGAATTTGATAATTTAAGAAGGTATTTAATTAATGCCGGCTATATCTTTGGTAAAAACTTGTGGAAGATTGAACCTTCTGTTCTCTTTCAATTAACAGAATTTACCGAAGAGAAAACCGTGGATATCAATGCTAAGGTTTATAGAGAATTAGGCTTCGGTACGCTTTGGGCAGGTCTCTCTTACAGGAGGAGTTTTGATGGTGCCCAATTCCAGGTTGATGGCACTCTTGGTGAACAGAGACTTCAATTGTTTACTCCAATCGTTGGAATTAATTATAACAGATTTATGTTCTCTTATAACTATTCATACCAATCCGGAGATATTAGATTAGATAATGGAGGGTTTCATCAGATTACCCTGGGTTATGACTTTGGTCCTGTTAGGGAAAACAGATATGACTGTTTCTGTCCTAGCGCAAATTAAAAACGGGCTTAACAACTTATTCTGCTACACCCGCTTTTAATAAATATTTCAATATTAGTTTATTCCCATTTGAAATTTTTCCCGGCAGCCTGTCTTTTTATCGCATTTAACATCGCATTTTCAAGCTCTCCCTTTTCCTGTTGGGCATGTTCGCTAATATAGATTTCCCGTTTGGCATTTAGTTGCTGTATTTCCTTTTGAATCCTTGTTCTTTCGGCCTTTTTCTCACCAATAAACGTAGTAAGTTCCGCCTTCGACTTATCTCTTAGTGCTTTTGGCAATTCCTCCTTTTTTATTGCTGATAGATCAAATTCATCATCTTCAGCTGCATCGATCAAATCCCATGACGAATTCTTATACATCCCTGAACTTTTACTAACTGCCCGCTTGACAGCTACAGCCTCTTCCAATTCCATGGCGTTGTTATCTTGTTGGGATTGTAATTCCAGTTTTGCGCTTCCCATGGCACCATAAGATATATAGGTGCTGTTCAATTTTGAATTTAGTTTAATGATAACATCATCATAAGGAGTATCTATATGAACAATCTGTTTATTATGATCTATTGCCATATATTCTCCACCGGTCAGGGTAGCACCCTTTTTCCAATCGGTGTTAATGCCTTGCTGATAGTTACCGCAAAATATAGTATTTACAATGATCTCTTTTTCTCTGGCATTAGTCACAGCGTCCCTGTAATTAAGTTTCCCTTGAGTAAAAGGCTCATTTCCTGCAATAAATATCATTTTTAAATTATCAGGATTTTTCCCCCAGTCTAACTGACGTAATGAAGTTTGAATAACTTCACCACAGTATTCCTCGCCACCATTTGTGCTTAAAGAAAAAAGTTTTTCTGATATCTCATCCAGATCGCTGCTGAATCCTATTACCTGTTGAATATAGCCTTCCCTTGAAGAAAGTCCGTCATTTCCATATTGGTAAAGTGCAATCTGTAGATTAGGTCTGTGTCCATTCCCGCATTTTGCATATGAGAACTGATTCACAATATCCCATAGCTGAGCTTTGGCCTGATTAATTAACCCATCCATACTATTACTGGTATCTAACAGTAGCGCAATTTTTACAGTGTTGTTGTCCTTATCTTTTTTGTCAATTACAAAATTTTCCGTGTCGGAGTTATTTATTTCCTCCTTGCTTAGTGGGGCATAACCGAATACCGTTCCAAGAGTCAGACCTAAAAGAATAAGACCAAAAGTGTGTTTTAAATTTTTCATAATGTTATTTTTTTAATGATAATTATTAGCTAAATGTAAGTCCGAACTTTTTCACAAAAAATGAGGAATGAGTGAAATGAACCCTTTATTGAGTGAAATGGTACAATGATTGCGTAAAGCCTATTATTCAGGCTTAAACAGACCAGGATTTGAAATAAGGGCATTTTTTAATACCGTATAAATCAAGTAAGTTTATCCCTATAAATGCAAATCATGCAAAAGAATAGGTGCCTTTTTATGGTTTTTTCCCTGATCCTTTTTATAGGCTTTTCGCAGCCTCAAAAGAAGGCTAAAGATTCAGAACAAGAACCTGCTAAGGGAGAAACCACCTATATGGTTAACCTGGATTCAGCTAATTTTTATAAGAAGACTGATATTGCGAAAAGCATAGATTTTATAGCGCAGGCTATTGGAAGTCTCGGGCAAAATGCTAACAAGCAGGAACTTGCTTTGGCACTTACAAATTTGGGAGAGGTGTATCAATATCACAAGCAATACGATCTGGCTATTTCTAATTTTGAGGACGCACAGGAAGCCAATAAAACGTCCAGGACAACTTTGTTACTGGGGAAGGCCTACATTCAAACAAAGGATTACAAAAATGCCGCATCTGTATTACATCCTCTTGAGGACATAAAAGGTTTGGTGCCCTATCAAAGAATTGAATTGTATGAATTATTAGGCGATGTGTACAAGGGGTTTGGTGAAACTAATAAGGCAATAGCCTATTATGAGGAAGGCCTGAAAATTGCTAAAAAAAATCAGGTTAGTCCAAAAATGCCCGATTTAAATTCTAAAATTGCGGATGCTTATGCCCAGGATAACAGGCTGGAAGAAGCCGAAAGTTATTATGGTAATTCACTCGAACTTTCAAGCCAACAGGCTCCGGCGCGAGCTATTCAGGAAAAGGAAAAAGTTGCAGATTTTTATAATAAAAAAAATCAATATGACGATGAAATAAAATTGAGAAAGAAAAGCCTGAATGAACTACAGTCGCTACCGGGTACAGTTGCCAAATCAGAAGGAGCTCCCAACGAAGCAGATTCTATTACTTCACAACAGATTAATTATAAGATTGCCAATGCCTATGTCGCTCAGGATAAATACGATGAAGCCATACCCTATTTGGAAGAGAGTATTAAAGAAGCAAATATTGAAGATGACTTGATTGTGCAAAAAGATGCCACCCGAAAACTTTCTGAAATATACAGGGATAAAGGTGATTATTCAAAAGCATTTGAAACCTATCAGAAATATGTTGCTATAGTGGATACACTTTATCTCCGAAAAGAGCAGGAAATATCTCAGGCTTCCCGATTTAACAGAGAAATTGCGGCAAGTCAGGGTAGAATAACCGGCCTGGAAAAAGAAAGGGAACTTACACAGAGTAGATACGATCTCGCCGTAACGGAACAACAATTGGCCATGGAAAGTAATAAAAGGCAAAAATGGATAATTTATTCTCTTGTACTGGGAATGTTGCTTACTGCCCTGGCTGCCTACTTTTTTTACAGGAGTAACAGGCAACAGCAACTGGCTAATAATTTGTTGGCGCTAAAGTCATTACGTTCCCAAATGAATCCGCATTTTATCTTTAACGCCCTGAATTCTGTAAATAATTACATAGCTAAAAATGATGAACGTAGTGCTAACCGGTATTTAAGCGAGTTCTCAACATTAATGAGAGCCGTTCTTGAAAACTCCGAAGAAGATTTTATTTCACTTTCCAGGGAATTGGAGCTATTGGAACTTTATGTGAAATTGGAACATTTACGTTTTCCGGAGAAGTTTGATTATACTATAAATTTGGATGAACAGATCGACACTGAGGCTTTTCAAATCCCCCCAATGTTGCTTCAGCCTTATATAGAAAATGCCATTTGGCACGGACTTAGATATAAGGAAGAAAAGGGATTCTTAAACATTGAAATAGCGCAGGAAGAAACAGATGTAATTCAAATTCGTATTAC
>CBDTVT010000193.1:0-4890 GCA_965364275.1 uncultured Eudoraea sp.
ATTCCCGATTCCGAACATACGCACAGTTTTAAGTAGTTAATATTGCATTGTTGTTTAATTAAAACTAATAAAAATGCGACGATCAAGATTAATTATGTTGTTAATTTTTGCTTTCATTTTAAGCAGTATTCTTAACGCACAAGAAAAAAAACATTCAGAGATAATGTGGGATAAATGGGGAGTACCTCATATTTCGGGTAATACTGATGCTGAAGTCTTCTACGGATTTGGCTGGGCTCAGATGGAGGCCCATGGAAATTTAATACTAAAAGCATTTGGAAAATCAAGAGGGTTATCAGCTGAGTATTGGGGTGGAGATCAAAGTATAAATAGTGATCGATTGATAAGGAAACTTAATATTCCTAATCGGGCTCAACAATGGTATAATGCTCAGACTGATAATATGAAGCTTCATCTTTCCTCTTTCGTGGCTGGGATGAATGATTATTGTGAAAAGCATCCCGAGGTAATTAGTGAAGAATTGAAAATAGTTCTTCCTATTAGGGAAACAGATCCATTGACAAAACTTCAAGTAAGTTATCATTTAATGGTGGGAGCGTTTGCTATGCAACCACAAGCTGCTCAATGGAAAAATGCAGGCTCTAATGCATGGGCAATAGCACCATCAAAATCTGAAAGTGGAAATTCAATGTTACTCATACAGCCTCACCCACCTTGGTTTGATGATTATTTATTTTTTGAAGCACATCTTAAAAGCGATAATCTAAATATTTATGGAGTCACTCTAATTGGCAGTCCTTCAATAGCCATGGGTTTTAACGAAAACTTAGGTTGGGGACTAACTTTTAATCAAGCCGATGCTATGGACTTAATTGAGCTAGAAATTAAAGACGATAACTATTTTATTAATGGAAAATGGAAAGAACTGGAGAGTAAAACAGAACTAATAAAAATTAAAAATGGAGACTCTGTTATAAACCAAACAATCCAAATTAAGAAATCTGATTTTGGATTTATTATAGAAGAAAAAAATGGGAAAGCACTTGCACTTAGACTCTCAGGATTAGACCGACCATTTTTCACACAGCAGTTTATTGAAATGGCAAAATCTAAAAACTTAAAGGAATTCGAGAGTGCCATGGAAATGCTTCAATTACCTTTGCAAAATGTAGTCTATGCAGATAGGCAAGGCGAAATATTTTACTTATACAACGGCATAATTCCCAAACGCCCTAGTGGTACGTTGCAAGAGTGGTCAGGAGTTATTCCATCTACAAAACCCGGCGCCTATGTAAAAGAATATTTAGGTTATGAGGATTTGCCAAAAATCAAAAACCCAAAATCTGGCTTTGTAGCCAATTCAAATAATGGGCCTTGGACGAGTACTTATCCTTTTATTAGGGAGCCAAAGAATATGCCACCTTACATTGCCAATAAGCCTTTTATGAATTTCGATTACAGAAGTAGACGATCCATTAAAATGTTACTAAGTAAACCCAAATTAAGCTTTGATGATATTACAGAAATGCAATCATCAACTTATTCAGAATTAGCAGATAGAACAGTGGATGAATTAGTGAGTTTTGCTGAAAAATCTAATGACTCATTGCTGAATGAAGCAGCTGAAGTCCTCAAGGGTTGGGACAAAAGATTGGATACCGAGAGTAAAGGTGCAGTGCTCTATATGAATTGGTACAATGCTACAAAATCAACGGATAAGTTTCTGGTAAAGTTTAATGAAAAAGATGCTTTAAATACACCCAATACTCTGTCGGAAGAAGCAAAAAATATGCTTTTAGGAGCTGTCAAACAAACCATTGAAAAATACAAGCAATTAGATGTGGCTTGGGGTGAAGTATATAAAACGAATTATGCCAGTAAATCATTTAATGGAGGTTTAGGTTTGAGTGAATTAGGAAGTTTCAATGCAGGTTTTTATCGTCCAATGTCTAAAACAACCTACACATTATTGGGAGGCTCAGCCTATACTTCAGTAGTTGAGTTTGGTAAAAAAATAAAAGCCAAAGGGATTTTAAGTTACGGAAATTCATCTCAAAAAAACTCACGTTTCAGAGGAGATCAAATACAACTTTTAATTGACAGAAAGCTTAGAGACATTTGGTTTTATGAGAAAGATATTGAAGAGAATCTCTTTAAAAAGGAATTATTGCAATTCCAATAGACAGAAACATATAGATTAAAAACGAGTAGCAAAAATGTATAAAAAACATAGGGTGTTTGGTGCGAACCAAAAACCCTTTTCTATCTATAAAATTCATCCATTTGAAAAGTATGTGTATATTTAAATCCCTATAATTCTTATACAAACATGTTGGCAGGAATTTAATTAGCAGAGCCGGACAACATCCATAATGAATTAAACCATTTACGCATTCCACACACATTACGCTTCCCTCCTTTCGTCAGTTCGCATAATAAGTGTTCCATTACATTCTTGAAAAGAACTTTTGAGAATAAACTTTTCAGCAGATCAGCGTCACATTTTGCTTTTACCAAAGCAAAATAACATAACGCGGTACATTATAATACATTAATTTATATTATATATATGCATACAGTTTGGTGATTCATTATAAAATCATTTTTGTAATGATTTTTCATATACCCTATCTAGTTTAAACACCAAAAAACCCAATACCAAGTTAAGAAGGCCCAGACCGGTTTCTAAGGGCTGGGCAATGAGCAAATACAATAGCACCCAAAAACTAAGTACCAGAAAGATTAATTGTGGAATGGGGAAAAGAGGGCTTCTAAATCCTCTGTTGGATTTATTCTTAGCCCTCATAACAAACACCCCGGCTACCGTTAAAGCGGCAAACAATTGCAGTACAAAGCCACTGTAGATTATTATTTGTTCAAAGGTGCCGGTGAATAATAATATCAGAGTTATGGTAGTTTGGAGCCAGATGGCACGTAAAGGAACGCTGTTCTTAGTTTTTTTAGAAAACCATCTCCAAAGTCCATGATCCTCTGCCATGACCTGCGTTACCCGTGGACCTGCCCAAATCATGGCGCTTATGGTTGATATGAGTATTAAGGCGATTCCAAAACTGATCAACTCCCCTCCTTTTTCACCAAAAAGAGAAATGGCTGTTATTTGCCCGATCTCCAATTGCCCCCTAATTGCATCCAGTGGGTTCTGCCGTAAGAATACAACATTGAGCAGTAAGTAAAGTACGCTTACCACTAAAGTTCCTAATAGGAGTGCCCTTGGTAAATTTTTACGGGCATCCCGGATTTCATCCACAATATAAGCTGCAGCGTTCCATCCGGAATATGAAAAAGTAACGTATACAAAAGATACGGCATAAGCAGGAAGGAGGATTTCTTCTTGCCAGCTGCGATCCCAGAGATATGCAGATGCTACCGGAGTCTGAGTCAATCCTATATAGATGAACAATAAAATCAGGGCCACCATGAGTAAGGTTATGGAATTTTGAAGTATGCTGCTCCTTTTAATACTGATAGAATGAATAAAACTGATGGTTAAAATAGTAACTATAGCCAAGCTCATATCTGATACTCCAAGATAGGGTGCAATATATGCTCCCAATGCCATTACCGATAATGCTACCGGTGCAGAAAACCCGATTGTAAGTGAGACCCATCCTGATAAATATCCCAGCAATGGATGAAACGCTTTTGAAAGGAAATGATATTCTCCACCCGAGCGCATCCAGTAGGTTCCGAGTTCTGCATAGCTCAATGCACCACATACGGCCATCAAGGCACCCAGTGACCACAAAATAAAGATAGACCAAGTGTTTACGGTATCTACCAATTGAAATCCTAAACTGGTAAAGATACCAGCCCCAATCATATTTGACACAACAATGGCCGTTGCGGTTGATAACCCTATAGTATTAGACTTTGCCACTGGTTTTAAAAATATTTTAGTTCATGTTCAATTTAAAAATGTTCAATTTTTCTACCATGACAGAAAAACCTTCTAATCCTTTTGGTAATTTTTCATGACAGCCCAACATTAAAAGCCCCGCAGGTTTTAAAACAGATTTCATTACAATTTTTGTTGGCTACCGCAACTTCATAACTATTTTATACAGGCTTCAAGGCGAAGCAAAGAATATTTAACCTCCCTTCGGCTTTTTATCCCTGGTAAAGGGCACAAACAGAACTGGTATACGTTTTTTAGTTTTTATTTTTCCATTTTTTTTGGTGACAAGCATTAGGTTTCGAAAATACTTAATAGGCCCTACAGGTATGATCATCCTACCACCTTCGGCCAATTGGTCTAATAAAGGTTGTGGAATGACCTCGACCGCAGCTGTTACGATAATTGCATCGAAAGGAGCTTTTTTAGGCCAACCGTGATAACCATCTCCTATCTTCACAATAACGTTATTATAGCCCATGCGCTTTAATCGTTTAGCAGCAATTAGCCCAAGTGGTTCAACTATTTCTATTGTGTAAACAGAATTTACTATAGTTGCTAAAACTGCGGCTTGATATCCCGAACCAGTACCGATCTCAAGGACACGATGTTCAGGTTTAAGCTTGAGTTCCTGGGTCATATAAGCAACAATATAAGGTTGAGAAATGGTTTGATTATGGCCTATAGCCAAAGGACCATCTGAATACGCATATTTCTTCATAGATGGTGGTACAAATTCATGCCTTTCCACCTGCCGCATGGCTCTAAGTGTAATTGGGTCAATAATATCCCTTGCTAACAGCTGAGTATTAACCATAAGCTCTCTTTTGGTTGTATAGTCATCCTGACCGTTTGAAGTTTTCGCATAAAAAGCAACTAATAATATGAAGGCAATTTTGTACATGACTCAAAAAACAGGTTACTATTAAATGAATTAAGTTATTTCACGCTAATGGAATGTGCAATGATATTGATCAGTTATACTGGTTACAGGTTTAAAAGGTAGAGATTTGTTG
>CBDTVT010000194.1:0-4810 GCA_965364275.1 uncultured Eudoraea sp.
CGGACTGTTTCCAAAACGCAGGTGACACTATACGTGATGTGATCCCGGTAGAAAGTTTTACAAAAATAACCGTTAATGAAAATACTAAATTGGTACTTAAAGAGGGGAGTGTAACATTAGTAGAAGTTGAAACCGGGGAATTTTTGCGTAACGAAGTGAATGCTGAAGTTAAGGACGGGCGACTTTTGCTAACGGACACCAATAATTGTAATTTTTTCAGGCGATACGGGCTTACTACTTTTTATGTTACCGCGCCAAATATTACAGAAATCAGAAGTAATACAGGCTTTTCTACAGTTAGTGATGGGGTGTTGGCCTATCCTCAGATTACTCTAATATCTGAAAGCTTTAATGATCCCGAAAACCTGACAACAGATGGTGAGTTTGACCTGGAATTGGCATCACAGAATGTCAATATAGTGGTTAACGGTATCGCATATTTTAAACTTAAAGGAAGTTCCGCCAATTTAAGTGTTGTGGTTGCAGCCGGGGATTCCAGAGTTGAAGCGGCATCACTATCAGTTCAAAATGTAACTCTTAATCATAGGGGAAGCAATGATTTACTTATTAATCCACAGGAGTCATTAAGAGGCACAATTAGGGGAACCGGAGATGTACGGAGTTATAACCGTCCGGATATAATAGAAGTGCAGGAACTCTATAAAGGGAGATTAATTTTTGATGATTAAAAAGTGAGCCTGCTTCTAAGGGCCATTATTGATTTAATTGTTTTGAGGAATAATTTGAATTATGATACAATGAATGTTGATTTGACTGTTGCAGATGAGTTATTGAATGCACTTGTAAGTCAACAAAAGGTACCGGGCTTGTCTATTACTGTAGTGAAAAACAGGAAGGTTCTATTGCAAAAAGGTTATGGTTATTCCAATATTGAAACCAAATCCCCTGTTGATCCTTTAAAAACGGTATTTCGGATAGCAAGTGCATCAAAGCCAATTGCGGCTACTGCGCTTGCACTTATGATTGAAGAAAACACATTAGATTTAGACACCTCTTTTTATAAATATGTGCCGTATTATCCCCAAAAATTTTCTGATTTTACTATAAGGCAGCTAGCCGGGCATATTGCAGGTATTCGTGGATATAAAGGGAAGGAATATGCGCTTAATAAGCCATTTGGCATAAAAGAAGGTATTGAGATTTTTAAGGATGATGATTTGTTGTTCATTCCGGGCACTGATTATCTTTATACAAGTTATGATTGGGTATTGGTATCTCTGGCCATGCAGGAAACAAGTTCTATCCCTTTTTCAGATTATGTTGAACAATCCGTATTAAAGCCTCTGGGCCTTTTTGATACATATCCGGAGCTACCGGATGATAAAAATAAAAATAGGGCCACATTTTATACAAAAAAAGCTTCAGGGTTTGTAAAGGCTGTACCTGTAAACAATCTATACAAACTTGCAGGCGGTGGCTATTTATCTACTACTGCAGATCTTGCCAAATTTGGGCAGGCTTATCTTGATAAAAAAATAGCAGAAGATGCAGTTATTACTCAATTTATTACCACTCAGAAAATAGGTGATATCCCTACTTATTATGGCCTCGGATGGCAGACAAGTCTTGATAAGAAAGGCAGACCCTACTTCGGACATGTCGGAAATGGGGTTGGGGGGTATTCAAATTTTTTTATTTACCCTCAACAAAATGTTGTAATCGCACTTTTAATAAATTGTACAGATCCCAAAGTGCAGTCCGAATTGGATGCTATCAATGAAGTTTTACTTTCTACGGAAATGATTAGCTGATTTAGTTGCTAGTTAATTCTGTAAACAAACCTTCCAGATTTTTATTCTTTCGACTAAGCTGTAGTGTTTTGAGTTTATTGTCATGAGCAAAATCAAAAACAACTGATCGCATATCTTTAGAAGTACCAAAGGTAATTTCATATACGAACCCCACGGTGTTAACGACCTTGGTAACACTGGGCAATCTTTCCAGGAATGCTTCTTCCACGCGATAATCAAATTCAACTTCAATTATCTGTTCATTCCCCTCCCTTAGATCGGCAAGTTTTTTATCTGCCACCAGAATTCCTTCATTAATTATAAGCACCCTATCGCAAACGGCTTCTACTTCTTTCATGATATGAGTTGATAGCAGGATGGTCTTTTTTTTGCTGATCTCCTTAATAAGTTTTCTAATTTCAATAAGTTGATTAGGATCTAAGCCTGTCGTGGGTTCATCTAAAATTAGTACTTCAGGATCATGAAGAAGAGCAGAGGCAAGGCCTACGCGCTGTTGATATCCTTTAGATAATGCACCAATTTTTTTATGGGCTTCCGGGCTCAATCCGGTTTGTTCTATTACTGTGTCTATTCTTTTTTTGGATATTTTATAAACTTCGGCATTAAAAGCAAGATATTCCTTTACATACATGTCTTTATAGAGTGGGTTATGTTCCGATAAATACCCTATGCTTTTTTGCACTTCTCTTGGCTTCGAGAGCACGTCATGCTCATTAACAAAAGCTTCGCCTTTGTCGGCTTTACTGTAAGTGGTCAGAATCTTCATCATGGTAGATTTCCCTGCTCCGTTTGGACCTAAGAATCCTACAATCTCACCTTTTTTTATCTCAAAAGACACATCATTTAGTGCTTTTTGCGAACCAAAACTCTTTGAGATATTTATGACTTTTAAAGACATGTGCTAAATTTTCAGTAAAAATAAACATTGCAAGTTTAAGCTCGAATTTCGATTGCATAATTTTGATTAATCAAATGAAAGTTTTAAGAATAAGAAACATGACCCTACTTAAATTAATGAGAAATTCTCAAAAAAAAATTACATTCAAAAAGTTATCCGCAAAGAAATCGAGGATACTGTGAATATTCCAAAAAATATATTTATAAACATCGATTTTTAAATTTAATATTTACCTTAGCCACATATTTGTAGAAAAATGACTCGTAATTATTTTTGGAATGGTTTCTATTTTTATTTCTTTTTTAAAAGAAGTACGGGACTGTTTTAGAATATTGTGAACAATATATCAGATAAAGTCCCGTGAAATACGGGATTTTTTTTTGAAAGTAACTTAACCATATGAGTTTTAAAATAGCCATACAGGGAATTAAAGGTTCTAATCATCATCAGGTGGCTTTGGAGTATTTTGGTAATGATATAAATTTAGTGGAATGTATGTCATTCCATAAGTTGGTAGACCAATTACTTAATAAGCAAGCGGATAAGGGAGTAATGGCTATTGAAAATTCAATTGCAGGATCAATAATACCTAATTATGCCCTTGTATATCATAATAATTTGCACATTATTGGGGAATATTATCTGAATATCCATCACAATTTGATGGTTTTAGATGGGCAACGATTGTCAGACATTAAGGAAGTCCGATCGCATCCAATGGCCCTATTACAATGCAGAGAGTATTTAAAGTCTCAACCCCATATAAAAATGGTTGAAGATGTTGATACAGCAGAAACAGCAAAACAAATTCAGGATAAACAATTGAAAGGGATAGCCGCAATTGCTCCGGCAGTGGCTGCAGATCTATACGATTTAAAAATCATTGAGCCTGAAATACAGACCATAAAGAATAATTCTACAAGATTTATCATCGTAAAGACACAGAATAAGGAAATTCCAAAAGAAGAAATCAACAAAGCATCCATACGTTTTATTACAGATCATAAGAGAGGAAGTTTAGCTGCGGTTCTGAATGTTATGAGTGATTGCAATTTGAATTTGACCAAAATACAGTCGTTACCAATTATTGAAACACCATGGAAATATGCATTTTTTGTGGATATAACTTTTGAGGATTACAATCATTTTGCTAAAGCGAAATCATTATTGGAAATCATGTCCGAAGATTTCATGGTTTTAGGTGAATATAAAAATGCACGTTTATGATACGAACTGCGGATCGTTTACAGACCATAGAGGAGTATTATTTCTCTAAAAAATTGCGGGAAGTCAGGGGAATGGCAGCTGCGGGAAAACCAATAATAAATATTGGTATAGGTAGCCCTGATCTTCCACCATCTGAAGCTGTTATTACTTCTTTTCAGGAATCTGTAAGACATGCGGGTGCACATCAGTACCAAAGTTATCAGGGGCTCCCTGAGCTAAGAGAAACAATAGCGCAGTTTTATAAGGAAAAATTTAATGTTGATGCAGATCCGTCTAATGAAATATTACCCCTTATGGGTTCCAAAGAAGGGATAATGCATATTAGTATGGCCTTTTTAAATGAAGGTGATGAGGTATTAATACCAAATCCGGGTTACCCTACCTATACATCGGTCACCAAATTGGTCGGAGCAGTTCCAAGGCAATATGACCTGCATGCTGACCATGGCTGGTTTCCAGATTTAGAAAGCTTAGAGCAGGAAGATTTATCAGGTGTAAAGCTAATGTGGATAAGCTACCCGCACATGCCTACAGGGGCTACGGCAAATTCTCTCCAATTTGAAACTTTGGTGGCCTTTGCAAAAAAGTATAACATATTATTGGTAAATGACAACCCTTATAGTTTTGTTTTAAGTAAGAATCCATTGAGCATTTTAAGTGTAAAGGGAGCCAAGGATACAGCGTTAGAACTCAATTCTCTTAGCAAAACTTTTAATATGGCAGGTTGGAGAGTGGGAATGGTTTTGGGGAATGAAAAGAATGTAAATGCGATTTTAAAAGTAAAAAGTAATATGGACTCCGGAATGTTCTATGGAATTCAAAAAGGCGCTATAGAGGCATTAAAAAGTGGTAAAGAATGGTTTGATCAATTAGATACCATATATAAAGCTCGAAGAAAGTTGATGTTTCAATT
>CBDTVT010000195.1:0-4799 GCA_965364275.1 uncultured Eudoraea sp.
AAATAAATCAAAAAATTTATTTAGTAAATGGGGAATTAAAAGAGTGGGATGGTGCCACGGCCGATGTTTACTCTACTATCTCAATTACATCTGAATACGCGCCAACATTACTTGGTTCAGTTCCGGACATGGGTGAAAAGGAGGCTTTAGAGGCATTAGATGCTGCTGTAAAAGCTTATGACCAGGGACAGGGGGTATGGCCAACCATGAAGGTTAGGGATCGGATAGAATGTATGGAAAAGTTTGTCCGTAGTATGGAGACCAAAAGAAATGAGGTGGTCAAATATTTAATGTGGGAAATAGGTAAAACTTTACCAGATTCTGAAAAAGAATTCGACAGAACTATAGATTACATCTACGATACTATTGAGGATTACAAACAATTGGATCGTGATTCAGCCAAATTTGATAAGAATGGAGGAGTTTATGCTCATATAAGGCGCGGACCTCTTGGTGTAGTACTTTGCCTTGGACCTTATAATTATCCTTTGAATGAAACCTTCTGCTTGCTTATTCCAGCAATTATCATGGGGAATACGGCAGTTTTTAAACCTGCCAAGCAAGGAGTGCTTTTGATTGCGCCATTAATAGAAGCGTTTAAAGATAGTTTTCCGAAAGGGGTTGTCAACGTCTTGTTCGGGCGTGGGCGTGCTATTGCGGGGCCCATAATGAAGACCGGTAAAGTAGATGTCCTGGCTTTAATAGGTCATAGTTCATCTGCAAATGTATTGCAAAACCAGCATCCAAAGAGCAACCGTTTGCGACTTGTATTGGGGCTGGAAGCAAAAAACCCTGCTATTGTGTTACATGATGCAAATCTGGAGTTAGCAATAAATGAATGTCTGGCCGGGGCTTTGTCATTTAACGGTCAGCGATGTACCGCACTTAAAGTGATATATGTGCATAAGGATATAGTTGATGAGTTTACTGAAAAATTCTCAAAAAAAGTAGATGAACTTAAATTCGGCAATCCCTGGGAAAAAGATGTGACCCTCACACCATTACCTGAACCGGATAAACCAGCATATATACAAGAATTAATTGATGATGCGCTGGATAAAGGAGCGCAGATCCTGAACGCAAAAGGAGGAGAACATTCTGATAATTATATCTGGCCAGCTGTCCTTTACCCTGTAACTAAGGATATGAAAGTATATGAAGAAGAGCAGTTTGGGCCTGTGATTCCTATCCTTTCATTTGAAGATATTCAGGAACCATTAGATGACATGGCTGAATCTAATTATGGGCAACAGGTAAGTTTGTTTGGTAGTGATGTATATACCCTTGCGCCTTTAATTGATAACCTCGCGAATCTGGTATGTCGAGTAAATCTGAATAGCTCGTGCCAACGCGGACCCGATGTTTATCCGTTTACAGGGAGAAAGGATTCGGCGGTTGCTACATTGAGTGTTCATGATGCATTACGATCATTCTCTATAAGGACATTTGTAGCCTCAAAGGACACGGAGTTAAATAATGAAATTCTCGAAAAGTTATTGGAAACCAAGTTATCCAACTTTATTAGCACCGACTATCTTTTATAAATATCAATTTGATATTTATAAAATTAATTAAGCAAACCCAAAAGCTCTTCTGGAAAATTAAATTTATATCTTCCTAAATATGTGAGGCAAGCCAATCGCCAACTTCACTGGTTTTATAGGCTTTTCCGCCTTCGGCAAGATCTTCCGTAACTATTCCTTCGGAAAGGGATTCATTAACCACTTTGCGAATAGCCTCAGCCTCATCAGACAAATTAAATCCATCAAATAACATAGCTGCAGATAAAACTGTTGCCAGGGGATTGGCAATATCTTTTCCTGCTGCCTGGGGATAGGAACCGTGAATTGGCTCGTATAAAGCAATGCTTTCCCCAATAGAAGCTGAAGGCATTAATCCCATAGAACCTGAAATAACTGAAGCCTCATCTGTAAGAATATCACCAAACAGGTTTTCAGTAATTAGCACATCATATTCACTTGGCCACTGCACAAGACGCATAGCCACAGCATCAACAAATTCATAGGAAACATCTACATCAGGATAATCTTTTTCCATAGCCTGTACTGTTTCTCTCCATAGACGGGATGATTCTAAAACATTAGCTTTGTCTACACAACATAGACGTTTAGATCGTTTTTGAGCCATTTCAAAGCCTTTTTTGGCCAAACGCTGTACTTCCTTTCGGGTATAAGTACAGGTGTCATAAGCTGTGTCTCCGTTGTCTTCCCTTCCTCGTTTACCAAAATAGATACCACCGGTAAGTTCTCTTAAAAATACCAGATCAGTACCCTCTATCCGTTCCCTTTTTAATGGGGATTTATCAATTAAAGAAGGAAAGGTAAAAGTGGGTCTTACATTTGCAAACAATCCCAGCTTTTGTCTCATTCTCAATAAACCCTGCTCAGGGCGAATTTTTGCTGATGGATCGTTATCATATTTCGGATGGCCAATAGCGCCAAATAAGACTGCATCTGAAGAAACACATATTTCATGGGTTTCGTCCGGGTAAGGGTCTCCAACAGCGTCTATCGCAGCAGCACCGGTCAATGCCGGTCTCCAGTTTATTTCATGATTAAACTTTGTCGCAATTACATTGCATACTTTTACTGCCTGATCTATGACTTCCGGTCCAATTCCGTCTCCGGCTAAAAGCGCTACATTTAATTTCATTTTATTTCTGGGATCTAATTAGTAGAAAATATTCGTCTTTTTAAAGATTCTTTAAATGATATTCAACATTTTTTCAGTTGCCTTAATGGCGGAAACAGTCTGATCCGAATCCAGACCACGCGTAATAAAGTCTTTTCCTTTGTCTTGCCAGGTTATAATAGTCTCGCATAATGCATCAGAGTTACTACCCGGAGGTATTCGCACCGCGTAGTCGGTAAGAATTGGAAGTTCTATTTTTTTTGATTTATAGACTTTTCTCAGTGCATTCATAAAAGCATCAAACTGGCCGTCTCCCTGAGCGTTTTCCTCATAGGACTGACCTTCGATTTCCACCGCTACAGTTGTTGAAGGCTTAAGGCCCTTAGAATGCGTAAGTACATAGGATTTAACAAATGTTTTTTGCTGATAAGACTCACTATCCAATACATCGGAAATGATATACGGAAGGTCTTCTTTAGTTACTTTCTCTTTTTTATCGCCTAGTTCTATAATACGTTGCGTTACTTTTTTTATTTCTTCATCATTAAGAGTAAGTCCTAATTCCTGAAGATTTTTTTGAATATTGGCTTTCCCTGAGGTTTTGCCAAGAGCATATTTACGTTTTCTACCAAAACGTTCGGGCAATAAATCATTAAAGTATAAATTCTTTTTATTATCTCCATCTGCATGTATACCAGCAGTTTGTGTAAACACATTATCGCCAACAATAGGCTTATTGGCCGGAATACCAAACCCAGTAAATGTAGATACTATTTTACTAACTTTAAAAAGCGAAGACTCTTCCACATTAATCTCGATTTCCGGCATAAAATCATTTATTACAGCGACTACACTTGCCAATGGAGCGTTACCGGCGCGTTCTCCCATGCCATTTATAGTCAGATGTAATCCGTGACAATCTGCCCTAAGTGCTTCCATAACATTTGCAACGCTTAAGTCATAATCGTTATGCCCATGAAAATCGAAATGTATATTCGGATAACGAGTTACTATTTGTGAGATAAAATCAAAAGTTTCACCATGTGTTAAAATACCAAGAGTATCCGGTAATAGAATTCTTTTAATGGGCTGTGTGGCAAGGAAGTCTAGATATTGAAAAACATATTCAGGTGAATTTCGCATCCCATTGCTCCAATCTTCAAGGTAAACGTTGGTAGTAACTCCTTGTTTTTCTGCCTCTGCAAGTACATTTGCAATATCTTCAAAATGCTCCTCGGGTGTTTTTTTAAGTTGATAGGTCAGGTGATTCAAAGATCCCTTTGTTAAAAGGTTTTGAACTTTGGCACCTGTCTTTTTCATCCATTTGAGCGAAAGACCGTTATCGACAAATGTAAGTACTTCAATGCGATCCAAATACCCTGCGCTCTTTGCCCAGCCTGTTATCTGTTCGACTGACTTAAATTCGCCTTCTGAAACTCTTGCAGATGCAATTTCTATGCGATCCACTTTCAATTCATCTAAAAGAAGTCTTGCCAGGGTTAGCTTTTCTGCCGCAGTGAAGGATACGCCTGAGGTTTGTTCTCCATCCCTCAATGTGGTGTCCATTATTTCAATCTTCCTCTTATTCATGTTAAAGGTAAATGGCTTATGAAATATTAATTTACATAAATGTTAAAGAGGTGTGTCTTTCGCAAAAGATTCAATTTCACTTTTAATATTAAGTAAATAATCAATATCGTCAAATCCGTTGAGTAAGTTTTCCTTTTTGTAATTATTTATATCGAAATTTTCCTTTTCGCCGGTTGTCTTAATAGTGCAAGTTTGTTCCGGAAGATTGACTTCAAATTCAGTATTTGGATCAGCTTCAATTGCCTCGAAAATCTTTGTAAGAAAGTTTGGGCTTACCTGAACAGGTAAAACGCCAATATTCATACAATTACCTCTGAATATATCCGCAAAAAAGCTACTTACGACACACCGAAAACCATAATCATAAATGGCCCATGCAGCGTGTTCTCTTGAAGAACCAGATCCAAAATTTTTCCCACCTACCAAGATTTTACCGCTATAAATAGGGTTGTTCAGAACAAAATGTTCTTTGGGAGTATCATCAGATTGATATCTCCAATCACGAAAAAGGTTATCACCAAAACCCTTGCGTTCGGTTGCCTTTAGGAACCTTGCAG
>CBDTVT010000196.1:0-4774 GCA_965364275.1 uncultured Eudoraea sp.
AAGTAGCCAAATATTTTAGGCTATCTGAATTTGCCTGTCCCTGCTGTAATCTGGTTATGCTTCATCCCAAGCTGCTTGGAAAATTAGTGGAATTAAGGAATATTTTAGAAAGGCCGGTTTATATTACTTCCGGATACCGCTGCTCGAAATATAACAGTCAAATTGGAGGGATAAGAAACAGCTACCACCGTATCGGACTGGCAGCCGATATCAAGGTAAAAGATATCAACTTAATTGAACTTTTAGAGATATGTGAGAATATAGATTTTAACGGTATCGGGTTTTATGAGAAGAAGAAGTTTTTGCATCTGGATGTGCGGCCTACCAAACGCACCAGGTGGAGGGAATGAATTAGTCTTTAGTGAATAGTGAATAGTCGTTAGCCAGAAAAAACAAGAAATTAAAAAAAAGAAATGTAAAAAAGATAGCGGATAGAGGGAAAAAGACGGGGCGGATGAATCCGCCCCCTACAAAGAACTGAAAGGAGTGGAAAAATGGATGTTAAAACATTGTCTGAAGTAATTGCCAATCAGGGATTCCCTATCGCCTTGTCGATACTCTTAATCTTTCGCATTGATAGGTTTATGCAGGAGATAGTAGTTGCCCAGAAAGAGGGATACCGGCAGGTCCTGGAGAATACTAAAGAGATACACAATACTATAACCAATTTAAATCAACAGAACCGAGAGTATTATTCTCTGCGTTTTGGGGAGGTGCAGAAGGAACTTTCCGGTATGAAGGTGGAGCTGGGGAGAATTGAATAGGATAAAATAATAATACAAAACAAGGCAAGTTAAAAAGCTAATTTGCTATATAACTTGCCTTGTTTTGTATAAAGCTCTCCAGAGTTCTGTCTGGTAACATTCCTTACATAACTTTAAAAAATCCTTCTTTTCCTGTAAAAACAAAAAAGAACTTTAGTAGTTAAACTAAGGGCTTTAATTTTCTTGTCCCCGCATAAAAGCACATATTAATTAGCTCTATTTTGAGGCTCTCTCCCTTCTAAAACATCAATTAAATTTTGTGCAGCCTGAATGCTCATATTGTCTATAGCTTCTTCTGTGTAAGCACCGATGTGTGGAGTCATTATTACATTATCCAATTCCTTCAATGGAGTTTCTTGGAGAGGTTCATCTTTATAGGCATCTAAAGCTGCTCCTCTTAATTTATTATTCCTTAGAGCATTATAAAGAGCTTCCTCATCTATTATTCCGCCACGTGAAGTATTAATCAAAAACGCATCTTTTTTTATCTTTTCTAATTCTTCATAGCTAATCATACCACGGGTAGCATCATTTAAAGGAATATGAATTGAGATATAATCTGATTTTTGAAGAAGTTTTTCCAAATTAACATAGTTGATACCATATTTTTGTGCAAATTTTTTGTCCTTAACTATATCAAAAACTAAAATATTCATTTCGAAACCTTTGGCTCGCTTAACAACTTGTCTGCCTATATTTCCAAGTCCGATAATCCCGAGTGTTTTTTCCCAGACTGACTTACCAATAATTTTTCCCCACTTACCACTTTTTGTTTTTCTATCGGCTTCAGGAATTCTTCGGGCTAAACTCAATATCAACCCAAAAGCCAAATCTGCTACAGCGTCAATATTAGCTGCAGGAGTATTCGTTACTATAATTTTCTTGTTTGTTGCCATATTTATATCAACATTATCTAACCCTATTCCATACTTGGATATTACTTTTAATGCATTTGCTTTTTCAATTATTTCGGCACTTAGTTCATCTATTCCAATTATAATCCCGTCTACATCTCTTACAAGTTTTAACATCTCCTCTTTTTTATAAGGTCTACCGATATTATTTCTTTTTATTTCATAGCCCCTCTCTGTAAACATCTTTAAGGGCTTATCTGAGAACGAAGCAAAGGATCGAGGAGTAATTAATATTTTCATATAAACAAACCACCTTTTTTCTAAATCTCAAATAAACTGATAAAAAAATATCACTAAATAAAAGTTATAATACTAATTAATTCCATAGACTATCCACCTGAAATCATAGGCATAATTATTAGTTCATCGCCATCCTTAAGAATCGTATTCTCTTTCTTCAGTTGATTAATTGACCTATTATTAACCATGATAATTCCTTTTGACGCAACCTTCTCATATTCAATCTGGTATTTATCATAAAGAACTTTAAATAAATCCTTTACACTTACTTCATTGTTCTTAAAGAAAAATTCCTCATCGGAATGTCCACTAATCTTTTTAAAGTTCAGAAAATATTTTACTTTAATCTTCAAAGTAACTCACCTTTTCAAGTTAAAATATTATCTATGCTTAATTCGCGTAATCTTTTCTTAGTGGGTCTACCGTTCATATCCCAGCCTCGAACTTCATAATACTCATCAAGCATTGTATTGTAAATTTCATCACTCACAACATGACCCTTTGCTTGACCTTCTGGCATTTTCTCTGTTCTTAATCGTTCTGGAATCATATCATCTTTCCTAAATCTACCTTCCCTATTAATAATTAATCTTTCCAAAGTATATATTCTTTCACCAATAGTCGTAAGTTCTGGAGTAAAATCATAACCTGTTAAATATTTTAAAACTTTACCTTTAGGTTTATCAGTAAAACCATATCCACTTCTAACTACGGTACAAATACCAAGTGAATCTATATAGCTTCGGGTATCCTGAATAGATTTTATCAACCTCCCCTTTCCCTCAACAGCAAAACGATCATATTTATCTGATAAAAGTTCATCTCGAATACTCCATCCACCCACATTATGACAAGCACCGCGGCTTGAAGTTCCATAAGTCAATGCATTACCATAGAAACCCCTCGGATCATAAGCTGCCAAGGGTAGTCCTTTTACATGCATCATATATTTTTGCATTTCCGGCATTTTCTCAGCGATGCCTAACATACCTTCTGCTAACAAATCCCCAATATCTTCTCTTTTCGCTATTTTTTCAATCATATTTACCATAGCTACTCCATTGCCAAACTTAAGCTCGAGTCCACCAGTATCTTTCTTGGTAATATATCCTCTTTCAAATAACTCCATTGCAAAACCAATAATAACACCAACTGACATAGTATCTATGCCCAGCTCATCACATATTTCATTTGCTTTGATAATAGCTGCAAAATCACTAACCCCACAAACAGCTCCCAAAGTACCAATGCTCTCATATTCCGGATCTGATTTCGCTCCTTTAAAAATACCTTCTTTAACTTCACATAGCTGGGAACAAGCTACCGGACAACGGAAACAAGCCTGGTTTTTTACAAAATAGTGTTCCTTCATATATTCGGCTCGGATAGTATCAATGCCTTCAAATACACCGGTTTGAAAATTACGGGTCGGATAACAACCAAGTTCATTCATGATAGCAGTATATTGAGCAGTGCCATATTCAGTATGACTGGCTTTGCTTTTTCGTACGTAAGAAACAGCATCTTTTGCAACGCTTTTAAATTTATTAGGCTCGTTTACGGCTATTTCACCTGTCCCTTTTACCGCGATAGCTTTTAAATTTTTTGAAGCCATAACCGCTCCGGCGCCACCTCGCCCCATACTTCTTTCACCAATTTGAATACAGGATAATCTAACTCTATTCTCAGCTGCCGGGCCACATGAAAGAATCTGATCTTCTCTTCCTACTTCCTCTTTTAATATCTTATTGATTTCTTTAGTATTTTTACCCCACAATTTTTCCGCATTCTTTATTTTAATTTGATTATCTTCGATTAAAATATAAACGGGTTTATTCGCTTTTCCTTCAATAATAAGTCCATCATACCCACTTTTCTTAAGGTGCGGGCCAAAAAATCCTCCACCATTTGAACATAAATATTGCCGGGTTTCGGGAGACTTAGTAGCCACTCCTATTTTTGTTGTCGCTGGTCCTGTTGTACCAGTCAATGGTCCGGTAAAAAAAATTAATTTATTATCTGAAGATAATGGTTTAATATCATTACTAATTTCATCATAATAAAATCTTGCCGCTAAACCCCGTCCGCCCAAAAACTTTCTCTGCCATTCAGGATTAATTTTTTCCTCTTTTATTGTTCTATTGGTCAGATTTATTCTTAAGTACTTTCCTTGGTAACCTCCAGAAAACATTCAATTAGCCTCCTTCTTTTAGACTGCAAATCGTCTTCTTCGCCATTGATCGAAAATAACAACACCAATAATGATTAAACCCAGAATAACCCGCTGCCAGAAAGCAGAGACATTGAGTAAGTTCAAACCGTTACCCAGTATGCCCATTATAAATGCGCCAATGAGTGAACCGACAACACCACCTTCACCACCAAAGAGATTTGTTCCACCAATGACTACAGCAGCAATGCTTTGCAATTCCGCTCCTTCTCCCATTAAAGCATTGGCTGAATTTAGACGGCCGGTCAGGACAATGCCTGCAACTCCAGCCAGTAGTCCCATAATAGTATAAGTGATTATTTTGGTACGCACATAGCTGATACCTGAAATTCTAGCAGCTTCCCGGTTGCCTCCTACAGCATAAATTGCCCGGCCTAAGGTAGTGCGGGTCATAACCATCCAGCCCAGGATAGTTATAACTACAATAACTATGGCCGGAACCGGTACACCTAAAACGTTACCGCTACCCAGCCAGATTAGTCCTGCGGGCAAATATCCTACAAGTTTAAGAGCAGTGAAGTGTGAGGGAACCGGCAGGCCCTGCGTCAAAATCAGTGCTAAACCTCTTGCTGTAGTCATCATGGCCAGCGTAGCAACAAAATCGGGTATCCTTCCCTTGGTAATGA
>CBDTVT010000197.1:0-4771 GCA_965364275.1 uncultured Eudoraea sp.
AAGGAAGATGGCTACGTGCCTGGAAACAGTATTTCAAGAATCAATTTTGGTCTGGGCGGATCAATAAAGTTAAGTAATAAATTTACAATTTCAGGAGCATTTAATTTTTCAACAAGTGATTTTGAAACTCCTCCGGTGTCTGCGGATAATGGAACCGGGAACTTTTCTGTTTTTACAAGGACTCTCTTTATTCCTAGGAATTTTGATTTAAACGGTCTTCCATTTCAAGATCCAATAACCGGAGCTAACGTGTATTATAGAACAGATCAAGAGAACCCACGGTGGTTAGTTGATAATGCTCAAGAATCTATAGCCGTAGACCGTTTTTATAATTCCATCAGTTCCACTTATGATATTAGCGACAATGTTGCGTTGACTTACAGACTTGGTTATGACACCTATACAGAGAAGCAGCAATTCTATATTAATAAGGGTGGTGTTAGCAGTTTAATAGCGCAACAAGGATTTCTAAAAACCTCTTCGGCAACAAATACGATATGGGATCATAGTTTAATTTTAGGAATTAACAACATAAAATTTTCAGAAAAATTTGGCTTAAACGGCACTATAGGTTTTAACTCTAACGCAGAGACCTATGAAAAGTTTGGGGTTGCCAGCACAGGTCAAGTGGTGTTTGATTTTATTGACCACAATAATTTCAATTCCCAAAGCAATTCAGACCCCTTGGGAAGTTCACTGGATTTTATCCAAAAGGAGAATACAATTGGGATATATGGTCAATTGCAGCTTGATTATGCAAGCTCCCTCTATTTAACATTGGCGGGTAGAAACGACTGGTCGTCAACTATAGAAAAAGCCAACAGATCCTTGTTTTACCCAAGTGCATCTTTAGCATTTATACCAACGTCAGCCATACCAGAGATACAATCGGATTTCTTAAATTTCTTAAAATTAAGATTTGGTTATGGCACTTCTGCCGGATTTCCAACACCCTATAATACAAGACCTACCTTACCATTGGCAACTGCCCAATTTACTACTGGCAGTGGTAGAGTAATTAATACAAATTCAAATAGTTCACTTTTTCCAAATCCTGGTTTAAAGGCAGAATTGCACAGAGAGTTTGAAATAGGTATAGATGCAAATTTATGGAATAATAGGATTAATCTTGAAGTTAGTGCCTATAAAAGAGATTCCAAGGATCAAATATTAAGGAAATTCTTGGATCCATCTACTGGATCTGATCAAACGTTTATTAATGCCGGTAAAATTGACACCGAGGGTATCGAAGTCAGTTTGGGCTTTTCTCCGTTCAAGAACAAGGATGGTTTCCAATGGGTTTCTAATAATATCTTTTATGCATCTGAAAACGAAGTTAAGGAATTACCTGGCGGTGATGATATTTTTATTTCGGGCTTTTCAAATTTGGGTAATTATGCCGTTGAAGGAAAACCTCTCGGGGTAATTAAAGGAAACTTTTCGATTAGAGACAATGAAGGCAATTTTTTGATTAACCCAACTACAGGTAATGTGATAGATAGTGGTGTGGTAGGTTTAGATGATGAAATTATCGGAGATCCCAACCCGGATTGGAAAATGACCACCATAAATTCTTTTTCCTATAAAGGATTCAGTTTATCTACTCAATTCGAATACACACATGGAGGGGATTTTTCATCCAATACCATTGGCAATTTAATAAGGAGAGGGGTAACTACGGATACCGATGATCGGGAAGGTACATTTGTACTGCCTGGATTTTTGGGCGATCCCAGTACCGGGGATCCACTGCTGGATGCCACGGGTAATAAAATCCCAAATACCATTCAACAAGGTGCCAATGAGGTCTTCTTTCTAAATTTGGTGGATCCTTCAGCCGAAGGTATTTTTGATGGCTCTGTTATAAGACTTAGAGAAATTTCCTTGACTTACGCCTTACCTAGAAAATTTTTGGATAAAACACCTCTTGGCTCCTTATCATTTACCTTATTGGGTCAAAATCTTTGGTTTTGGGCGCCGAACGTTCCGGACGGCACCAATTTTGATCCTGAAACAATCAGTACTGGAGTAGGTAATGGTTCGGGCTTGGATTTCCAGACCGCACCAACTTCTAAAAAATATGGTTTTAGTATTAAAGCTACTTTTTAAAACTTAAAACGAATTAAAAAAATAAGAAATGAAAAAAATAAAAAACAAACTAAAAGTACTCTCCTTATTTATATTGGTACTTATTACAGGTTGTGAAACTACTAATTTAGATCAGCTGGAAGACCCAAGTAATTTAGGCCCCAGTAGCGTTGATCCGCAACTGCTCTTAAACAATATTCAATTGCAATTTGTAGACGCAATTGCCTATAATGAGGACAATGAGGATGGTTTAAATGTATATGCTTCGGAATTTGTGCGAATGCAACATTTATTCGGTGCTTATGCAGGACCATTTTCGTTAACTTCTGGCTCAATAGACGATTCTTGGACCGATCTTTATCGTGAAACTTTGCAGGACATAAAAACATTGATCCCATTAGCGGAAGAGAGGGAACTCCAAGGATATGTCGGCGTGGCAAAAATTATACAAGCTTTTGCCTTTATAACATTGGTAGATAATTTTGGTGATGTTCCGTTTTCGGAAGCATTACTGGGAAATGAAAATCCAAATCCTTCCGTTGATGACGGGCAGTCTATCTACAACGCCATGTTGGTAGTGCTTGACGAAGCAATTGCAGCAATTAATTCTCCAAACTCAATAATGCCAAACGATTTATTTTATGGTGGTGACAAGGCCAAATGGGTTACCGCGGCCAGAACACTTAAATTCAAGATGTATGTTCAAATGCGTTTAATTGGTGATTTTAGTAGTGAGATAAATAGTTTAATAAGTGCCGGAATAATAGATTCAGCAGACGAAGACCTTCAATTTCAATATTCTACCGTAGCAAGCGCTACCGGGGAAAGTAGACATCCGTATTATGCCCTTAATTATGACGCTGATGGCTCTGATGACTACATGAATAGCTACTATGTAAACTTGTTAAAGGCCGACAAGGGCTTTGAAGATCCCAGATTAAGATATTACTTTTACAGGCAAAGCTCGGAAATACCCACTGGTGATAATCTTGGCTGTGAAGGCGAAGCTGGATTTAATTTTTGCTATTTAGGTGATTTATATTGGACACGCGATCATGGGGATGATGATGGAGTTCCACCCGATGGGACAAAAAGAACTACCTATGGTCTTTATCCTATAGGCGGCGCTTTTGACGCTGACAATTTCATTAACGGTGCTATAAATACAGGAGGCAGTGGTGCTGGTATTTTCCCGTTTATCTTATCTTCCTATTCTAAATTTCTTCAGGCCGAATCCGCATTAATGTCCGGTACCAATGGGAATCCAAAAAGTTTACTCGAAAGTGCTATTAGGGATTCCATGGATAAGGTATTAAACTTCCTTCCCGCTCAGGTGGATGCTTCTTTTGCGGCATCGGCAGCAGATGTAGACAATTATGTGACCTTCGTATTGGCACAATATGATGCGGCAGTCACCGATAATGAAAAATTGGATGTCATTATGAAAGAATATTACATCGCATTATGGGGAAATGGTATAGAGGCTTGGAATAATTATAGAAGAACAAGTATGCCCAGTGATTTATCCCCGCATGTTGCTACAGCTGGGGAATTCCCAAGGTCACTGCTATACCCTGCCACCGTGGTTAATACAAATTCAAGTATTTCGCAAAAAGCTGTTACGGTAAAAGTTTTCTGGGATAATAACCCGGATAATTTGCAATAATTCAAAACAAGATAATTATGAAAAAATTAAAAATATTCACTAAACAAAACAAATTAATCTCAATATTGCTGGTGGCGGTGTTTGGTTTTTGTTTATGCTCGTGTGAAGATGAAGACAAAAAAATATTAAATGATATATTAAAAACCGGTGGCTTTGTTAGATTTGAAACACCTTTTCCTAAAGTTGTTGATGTTAGTAATCTTGCCGACCTTCCTAATATTTCTATAATAACTACGCTTGAAACTCCCGACAATAATGTGGCGAGCTATTCAATGGAAGTTTCTGCAACAATATCAGGTGTTACAATTGGGCCAGTACCTTTCGGGACTGAAATAACTTCTTTTCCGGCCTCCATTGAGATCACGGCCACTCAATTGGCAAGTGATCTTGATATTGATATTTCAGATCTTGGCTTTGCAGACAGCTTTACCTTTAAAGGAACTTCGATTAATGATCAAGGGACGGTTTTTTCATCGGACAGGCTTAGTTTTGATAGTAGCACCCAAACTGCTGGTGGTGCGAACTCCACTAATGATCTATTGGATGAAGATGGCTATAGAAATGCTTTTGAATTTGGTTTTGCCATTCCATGTCCCCCAGAATCCGGGGATATAGCCGGAGATTGGATTCTGGATATGATAGATCTTTATGGAGATGGCTGGGATAATGCCTTTGTTACGGTCGCTATTGACGGGGTCGCTACTGATTATACTGTTGATGCCGGATCTGCGCAAACTCATGTTGTGACCGTACCGGCTGGGACACAGAATCTTGTTATTTCTTATACCACTGGAAGCTTTGAAGAAGAACACGTATATTCTGTTGAGAAACCCGATGGCACTGTTTTAGGCCCATTTGGCCCTAATCCTGGAGCCTGTTTATTCTAATGAAAAGATTAAAAAAGGGGTTCTCCAAGCTTGGAGAACCCCTTTTTATTTGTGAAATATCTAAATTTTGTAAAACCCCAAACCAACCTTTTAATTACTACCTTAGTTGATTGATTTTATAAATCTATGA
>CBDTVT010000198.1:0-4750 GCA_965364275.1 uncultured Eudoraea sp.
TAAAATGCATTTACGTATTCAACTGCATTTAAGTCAAAAGAATTTTTGGCAATATCCGGAAAGTCTATAGGGTTTAATTCGCCTTTGAAAAATGCCCGGTTTAGCGACCATTGTGCAAGGGATATATTTGGTTGGGAGGTTTTCATTAATAGATTTGAGCCAAATACACTTGTATGCGGTAACGATAGTGCCGCACTGCCAAGGACTGTTTTTTTTATAAAGGATCTTCTGCTAACCATTATAAGATTATTCTAATTGCTCATTGTGGTTTCGTTTTGCTACAATCTCCACAAGCCAATAGATCAATTCTCCCAAACCGCTAACGAAAATGAATAATAAGATCCATAACAATAACATATGACCCTGCTTGAGATTTGGGTTCTGAACGGCATGTACGATAAAGAATACCAGACTTGCAACAGAAAGTAGTATCACTAAAAAAATCACAATAAAGAAAGAGCCTATCCATTCTATAATAAGCTCAGGTGGCCCATCATGAGCTTGCTCCAATTCGGGAATATTGCTAAGTATAGAAAATAGAAAAACAAAATACCCCAGCATCATAATAAATAAAATAATTATGGGTGATAGAGCGAAAAAGGCCTGCCAATATTTATTGTGTATCATATGTCTGACTTATAGTTCTATAAGTTAGTTATAATTTCACAAAATTTTGTAAAAATAGGAACAGAATATCTGTGGTGTTAGTCTTTTTTATATTTTTCAAACCAGGCTAGTACACTGGCTATCTTGGCAATCAGATTACTTGGTTTATTGGCAATACCATGTGATGCTCCGGGAATGCGCACCATAGCAGTTTCTACTTTTTCCAGCTTAAGAGCTGCGTAAAACTGCTCAGATTCGGCTATAGGGGTACGGTAATCTTCTTCTCCAGTAAGCAACATAGTAGGCGTGGTAATATTTCCTACATATGAGAGTGGTGACCGTTTTAGATAGCTAGTTGGGTCTTCCCAGGGTTTATTTGGAAACCAGTATTTATAGAAAAAACCTACTCCATCTGCATAAAGCACAAAACTATACCAGTTAATGACTGGTTTGGCTACAACCGCTGCGGCAAATCTATCGGTTTTACCAACAATCCATGCAGAAAGCACACCTCCGCCGCTACCCCCGGTGACAAACATGTTATTTTCGTCTACAATACCTTTTTTAATTACTTCATCAACACCGGACATAAGGTCGTCATAGTCATGGTTGGGGTAATCATGGTGGATGAGATTTCCAAATTCTTCGCCATAACTGGTACTTCCTCTGGGATTTGTATATAATACTATATATCCTTGAGCCGCGTAGAGCTGGATTTCAGCTGAAAATACTGAGCCATAACTTGTAAAAGGTCCACCGTGAATTTCCAGAATAAGAGGGTATTTTTTGGAAGGATCGTAATTGGGTGGCTTTACCAGCCAACCTTGTATTTTTCTCTGGTCAAAAGAAGATTCCCACCACAGTTCTTCCACCTCAGCAACATTTCTATAAGAGAACAGATCATCATTAAGTTTGGTAATTCTTTGATTATTACCCTTATAAAACGTCCCTAAATCGGCAGGATGATCTGTACCTCCCAAAGTATATGCGAATTTGTTGTTATTTGAAACTGTATACGATGCCGCGTTATAAGGTCTGCCTAAAGAAAGGCCTCCTAAATTTTTCGAAACCTGTGATACCTTTCCGGCTGTTGATATATGACCAATTTTTGTATCCCCTTTATCATCATATTGAAAGTAAAGACCCTTACCATCATAAGACCAAATAATACTTTTAATGTTCCTGTCAAAATCGCCGGAAATCATCCTGGAATTAGTTCCGTTTGCATTCATTAGGTACAATTGAGTAAGCTGATATCCCTGATATTTATCATCAAAGCCGGTATATGCAATAAATTTCCCATCTGTTGATAGGGCTGGCCCATTATCTGGTCCCAGTCTATTTGTAAGGGCTTTAATAGAATTATTGCCCAAAGTAAGTTCCTGAATTTCGCTATTACGGGGTTCAAATTCATGGTTTTCGTGAAGGTTTGCTGAAAAATATAATTTTCGATTGTCTTTTGACCAGATAGGAGCCCCATGATCGTATTCTGAAAAAGTGAGTTGCCGCGGTGTGCCTCCATCAGTGGATAGAATAAAAAGCTGTTGATTCCCGCTTTTGTAATAACCCTTGCCATCTCCACGGTAGTTCATCTCATCAATGTAAACAGGTGGTTTGTTCCATTTAGCGCCTTCAGGTTTAGGGGGTAACTTAATAATGGACTCAGACTTTTTAGGGACAAACATTGTAAATGCCAAATGTTTATCATCATGAGACCAGCTAGCTCCTCCAGGGGATGTAGTTGTATTTGTAAGTGCAACATATTCCTTCGTGTCCATCCACATCATAAAAAGTTTGATTTTATCATCCTGCATGTTCGATTTAAACACAATTTTATTACCATCATGTGACCAACGTGGGGCAAGATCATTTTGGTTTCCCGTAGTTAAAGGCCTGTTTTGGGAGCCGTCAAAATTTACTATCCACAAGTTCGACAGATTCTTGTCGGTCATTATATCCTTAAAATTCCTCACATAAATAATTTTGGTTCCATCCGGCGATATCTGAGGATCGGAGACAAATTCCATGTTAAAAATATCTGTGAGTTCGAGGTTGGTTTTTTGCTGTCCTAAAGCAGTAACGCCTATAAAGAATACAATGAATAGAAATGAAAGAATTTTTTGCATGATTCGTATTTTGGATTGGACGGGAAATTAATAAAGATTGTTGTAAAGCACTAATAATGGTTTTAAACATTTATTATCCTAACCAGATAGGTAATATTGATTATATGACAATGCTATTTTATTGCAGAGCATATGCAAAAACAAAACCCGGTAATTACCGGGTTTTGAATGGTTGGTTAGTATAAAAAAAACTACAGTTATCGTTTTTATAAAGATAAGTGATAATTACTGTCTATTTTGAGCATTGACTGTACCGCTCAGCCCACTTAGATCTTCCCTAAACGACCATAATTCTGAACGATCTCCGTTCGTAGCTGCTTCAACGTCCTGAAGAAATTTCATAAAACTTCCTTCGCCATGTACTTCTTCAAACTTTTTTGGAAAAGTGTCTTCACGGCCCATCCATCCTGAATTACTAAAGAAATTTACAAAGGCCATATCTCTGCCGTCTTCCGTATCAGGCATTTCATTCGTGTAAACTCCATAGGCGTCATCAGGATTTTTTTCCGCATTTACCTTTTTAACTTTTTCCAGAATACTTATCATTTCAGGGTATTTAAATCGTTTAAAATCTACCATGAAAACAGATAAATACTTTAGGTCAAAATCGTTGGGAAAATTGGAGAATTGTGGATGGAACTTCCAATAGGTAACGTCACTTTCAGCCATGGTATAAGGAACTACATTTTTACTCCAATCCTCATCATGCCCGTCAGCGGCCGGCCTGCTATCCATTGCGCTCCAGGGTAAAGGTCCCATTGCCCAAATATATTTCCCGGCATTTTTCCCATTCGAAATCCAATAAACACGGGCACCATGTGTGCCTTCTGCATGGTATTTTTTATTATGTGCAGCTAAACCTGCTTCAAATTCCATTGTTTTTGCAGGAATAGCGGTTAGCATGACATTTTCCATAACCATGTATTCTTCTGCACTTTGAGATATTACAAAAAAGGGGATAAGTAACATCAGATAAATAAATTTTCTCATTGTTTTTTAGATTAAAGTTAATTGTATTATTTCTATTAATTTAAAGTTCCCTATTTATCCATAGGAGGTGAAAACGTGTATCCTAATTGACTTAGCATACCCATATTATCGAAAAAGGCATCTTCCTGGACGGCTAGTCCATTGCTGTCAAATACCCAAACACTATATCCATGAAGCTCCATTTTTTTACCGGTTGGAGGATTGTCCATAAATGGCCCGGTGTTAGTACCAGTACAGGTCCAGTTTATATAAGACTTTCCATCCTTAAGAAAATAGCTGTCCAGGCTTACTTTGAAATCCGGGAAACCGGTATGGAATTGTTTCATCAAGGCTGAATATTCAGATTGATTGTTGGCTTGTCTTGTGCCATTAGAGTTCCTGATGACATTAGCTGCCGAAATTGCCTTAAAGGCTTCAGCATCATTTTTGTTCCAAGCTTTAACCATTTTATCATGGTTGGCCATAATGGTTTTTTCCAGTTCAGGCGTATTTTTCATCTCTTCAATTTCTTCGAGAGCTGTTTGCATAATGGAGTTATCCCAAAAACCATTTTCCTGCACCACTTTCCCGTCTAAAACCCGGACGGAGAGATGCACTGGTAATACAACTACTTTATTATTTTCTTTAAGGGTGCCTTCCCATTTTCCCCAGAAATTAATCCATGTATTCCCACTATCACTTATTATTTTTTCATAAATAACATCCTCAGCAAATTTATAAGAACTTAATAATGCAATATTCTGCTTGTGCCCTTCCATAGATTCAGCCACAGTTGCATAATTATCCCATTGATTGTAGGAGACTTTTGCCGTATCCGCGTATTTTTCCATCCAGCTGTCCCAATCCCCTTTTTCGTAATCGGCTAGTAATCCTTTTACTAAATCAACTTCGGGTCCGGAGGTGCTGTACCTTTCTGATTTTTCCTGACAAGCCATTAAAAACGATATAGCAAGTCCTATCAAAAATATTTTTTTCATTTATATTAAATTTTATTAATAGATTATTCTTCCATAACTTCTTCCTCAGAT
>CBDTVT010000199.1:0-4737 GCA_965364275.1 uncultured Eudoraea sp.
TAAAAATTGGTGCGTGTTCAATTTTCCTATTCTTTTCAAGATAACTATTACTTTTCTTTGTCTGATAACCAATAATAATACCTTTTGTAATCTCCCCTTGATATTTTAAGTTAAGTAATTGATATATTTTCCAGCAAGAGAATATTGTAAGTAATATAAAAACTACAAATGAGAATTTATTTGCTAAAGCATATATAGTTTTATTCATTAATTATGGATTAATGAGTGTCCCATTTGAAAAATCACCTATAAATTCTTCCTGATAAAACTCTACAGCTGCGCCAGTAACATCTCCAATGTATCCTCCTACTGGTGATTTTCCTAGAGCTCCTCCTAGTATCTCTCCAATTCCATCAAATGAAACTGCTCTATTAGATGCTCTTATTATATTAATTACGGCAGGGGTAACTAGCATTCTGCTAGGTATTAACCCTACAATTCTACTCCAAGCCCCATTAATAAATTTACCTCCTATTTTTCCTGCTGCAAAAGATACCGCGGCATCCAAGGCCATTGATATTGTACCTGCAAATACGTCTGCCATGCCTAAACCAACCATATTACAACCAGGAGCTATCACTCTTCCCCCGGGTAAATTGCATGGTGATGAGCAATTCATGTTTATTCCTAATCCTATAATCGGTATAGGTATTATTGCAGCAGCAGTTGGCTTATTTCCACTTAGGACTGAAAAAGATCCAAAATGAGAAACAGAACCACTAGTAAGTGGATACAGCCAAAATAGCCAATTTGGGCCTAATGGTATATGTCCTATTCCCATTCCAATATCTGAACCCTGATTTAGAGTAATGAAATTATGTGATAGAACAGTTGGAACTAATTTTGCACTACCAACTATACCGCCCAATACCTGAGCTGTAATATGAGGCATCAAAACGGGCGGTGTAATTGGCGCCGGAGATCCCATGTGTAAATCTAACCCAAGCATTGGATGAATATTTGTATGTATTGAGCAATGCATATTTTTTAGTCTTTAATTACAAGGTTTAATGATGTTTCTCTTTTTTCCATTGGGACAATCCTATATTTAAACGGAAATCTATAACTTATAAAGATTTCATTCTTATTTGGTAATAGCCCTATCTGATCAATTAACATTTTTTTTTTCGTTATTTTTTCTCCCAAAGCAATTTCAATTTCCAAATTAGTATCTGGAATACTTATTTCAAAAGGTCCGTTTTCTGAAACACCACCAACAGTTATTTTATCACTTTGCTCAACTTTTTCAACAATTAATGGAGGAAAAGCAGAGTTAAAAAATTTATTGTCTAGTTTTTCAATCTTAGTTTTATCTTCATTTAAAACCAAATTATATTTAGCTTTCAATGGCAAAATAGGGAAGGAGCATACACCTGCTGGCTCTTGCCATGGATTCCATTTACTAATTAAATCATCATAATGTTCTATATTAGGCAATGGACTTCCTACAGCTTCCTCTTTTGTTTGATAATACCCTTTTCCATAAGGGTTAGCTGGGTATGGCACTTCAAGTCCGTCATATTTTGCAATTCCTCCAAAAGCATTATTTAAGTTTAATGGTATTTCGGTAAAGGGCTCAGGGCTGCTAATTGACATGCTTCCAAAAAAAGATTTCCATACTCTATCTCCAAATATTTTTACTTTGTGAATTTCTTTTTCATTTAGGGATATTTTAACTTCACTTTCGGTAAGTGTTTTTCCTTTAGGTGATTTAGCACTTCCGAAAACCATAATATCTATACCACCTCTACAATACACTTCGTCTTTATCCATTAGTCCGTATTCACTTTCCCAATGGTTTTGATGAAGTTTCCAAGTTTGCTCATCGCTTATAGTTGCTTTGCCATCAATAATATTGTAAGTTATGCGACACATCACCGACATTGCTGTAATTTCATCATTTACTGAAGTTCTATGTATAAGCGTTGGAAAAGATGTTTGGTTGTTAAATTCCATGAGTATTTATTAGTCACAATTTAGTTTTACACGTTCGCCATTTAGCTTTATGTCATCATTTGCTTTAAGTTTCACATCTCCTAAATAAGCTTTTATATATTGTGTTTTGGCAGTTTCAATATTTTCTCCTTGTGTTTCAATGGTTCTGTTTCCTTTAGTATATTGTTGTAAATTACCTTCGCTTTTAATAAAAGTCTCCTTTTTGCTTTTTATAGTTATATTTTCAGCAGAAAGGTTAAGATCTTTTTTTGCTTTTATGTTTATGTTTTCTGCATTAATATTAAGGCTTGTACCTTGTTCATTTACTTCTATTGTAAACAGTACAATACCTTTTGCATTACGAACTTGTATTAAATCCGTTTCATTTTTTTCTATAATAGCTATGCTATGCCCTTTTTTTAATGGCTTTTGATAAACAGGATTCTCTATAGCGTTTATTTTTGTTTTCATATTAGTTTAGTTTGACCTGACCTCCTTTTATTTCTGTCATAGCAGTACCATTAACTGTCGCTTTAGTCCCTTGTACAACAACTTCAGTAGTTCCTTCTATTTTGGTTTTCATCCCTTGAGCTTTTAATTCTATATCACTTAATAACTCTAACAATTGGGAGGCATGAATATGTATGGTGTTACCATGAATATTTGTTAGATCTGGTATACTAGCTTCACTACCAATATTTATAATTGGGCTATCAATATTAATTTCACCGTTTAAGGCTAAAATATTTAAGTTAGTTTCTGCACTAATGGTTACTTCACCGTTACCATCAAGATAAATCATGCTACTACTTTTGTCTACAAATGTAATCGAACCACTGCCTTCATCTATTGTAATAGAGCAAGGCCCAACTTGCCAAACGGTAAAATTATTGTCTGGATCAGACGAACCTTCAGGTGGTTTCGATTTTGGGGTATAGAGACTACCAGAAGTATAAGGCATCTCTGCATTACCATTTTCAAAATCCACAATTACCTCATCGCCTTTGTGTGGTATTCTAAACATACCGCCGCCTTTTCCCGCTTGCATAGAAACAACTCGTATCCAACATGTCAATTTACCCTGTTTTATTTGCCATGGGAATTGTACTCGAACTCGGCCCAATCCTTCAGGATCATGATTCTCTTTAACGATACCTATTTGGCTTAGGCTAAATGGAAATGCTTTTACATTTGTACGCGGATAGCCATTTTGCTTGGCACTGACTCCGGTAAATTGATTTTCATAGTGTCCACTTCCACTTCCATTTACAAAATGATCTACCTGCACAATTCTGTAATCGACGCCTTCAATCTTGACCACTTTTCCTAATGCAACACCAGGGTTTTTACTACTACCAGAAACTCTAACCATATTGAGAGCAATACTTTCCTGTTGCACCTTTACCTTATGTTTTAAAATGTTCTCTGCAGCAGGGTCATTGTTGGTATTTGCCCAAATTTCTGAATTACTTTTATATACATTTTTAGATTTCTCAAAAACTGTAATATTCATTCCGGATAGTGTAGGATCTGTTGGAGATTCTTTATTCAAAAAACCTCCGAGATAGTCATTCGAGAAATACCGGGTTGGGAGGGGTTGAGGGACTAGGTTGATTTTGTATTGGGTCAAGTCAATTCTATAAGAAAGTTCGATTCCAGTAGTTTCAGGTTTCCCAAAAATTAATTCTTCTCCGTTATAATAGAACCACTCTCCATATTGTTCAGACAACCTCTGAATAAATTCGAAGATGGATTCGTCGTGCTGAACTACATAATCAATTTTGCCGCTAAACGGCTCGTTCAATGTTAATTTAATCGATTCATAATCTTCCGTTATGGCTTTGACAATGGTGCCAATATCTTTTTCAATAAATTGATCAAAGCAGGGGCCACCGTCAATGATTATATCGGGACTAGAAACACTTAGTACGATTTCATCGCCAACCTGTCTATCTGCTGATTTTATAATATCTACGCCGGTAACTATCCCATGAAAAACAAGCTCTCCAAGTTTTACTTTATTGAAATTGGTAGTAACTTTAATTGCGAATGTCTCACCCAGAAATTCCTTACTCTTATTACCGAGTTCTTTTCTATCCACTTCAAGAACCTGCCAAGGGAATCGCGCTTCCAGAAAATGATGCGCATGTATTTTCTGATGGAGTCGAATCTCTTTAAAACTTTCTAACTCTGTTCCAGCGAGTATTATGGTTGTTTTGGATATAAACGTCATATCAATTAAATTAGTTAGAGCCTAATAATCCTGATCATCCTCGTCAGATTCTGTATATTCAATTTCAGCACTCGTAATCACATCATTAACAATGATTTTTCGTGCGTTAAATTCAAGATGGGAAGTCATTGATCTAGTATTTGTCGAATCAAAGGTTTCTCTGTACTCCACCAGCCTAGCTCCTTCAAACTCGAGTTTCAAATCTTCGATTTTTGCTCCCTGGTCATTGACATCATAAAAGGTTATTGAACCCTTACCAACCTGATTATATGCTATCCAAGCTACAAAATCTGGATTCTTGACCGATTCGACGTCAATAATAATGAGTCCTGCCTGAGGCTTTCCGTGGCTGTGCCCCGTTGCAGGATCTATGGGACTGGTAAAGTTGAATGTGCATTGAAGAACAGGGATGCCTTCTTCACCATGTCCCCGATATTCAACCCTAGTATCATTTAAATCCAAAATTAATCTTCCTTCAAAAGCCATAGTAGCATAGTTAAAATTAGAACTAGCAAAAAAAGGGAGTGTTAATTTCCCCCTTCCTTAATTGAATTAATATATTCGAAAGT
>CBDTVT010000200.1:0-4684 GCA_965364275.1 uncultured Eudoraea sp.
ACCCGGATTGGATGATTAAATATGGTAAAAAGTATTATTATAACCCGGGATTGCCCGAGGTACAGCAACATATGGTTTCTATTATTGAAGAAGTGGTTAACCAATACGATATAGACGCCATTCATTTCGATGATTATTTCTATCCCTATACCATTAAGGATGAGGTCTTTAATGATTCATTAACCTATGCATCCTATGCTCAAACCAATCAATCTCCGCAAGATTGGCGCAGAGGTAATATCGATTCACTCGTAAAACAAGCAAATCAGGTCATTAAAGAACAAAAACCCTGGGTACAATTCGGCATAAGTCCGTTTGGGGTCTGGAAGAACATAGCTACCGACCCAAAAGGGTCAGATACAAAAGCCGGGCAAACCACTTATGAAGATCTCTTTGCCGATCCCCTATTATGGATGGAAAATGGCTGGATAGATTATTTGGTCCCTCAGATATACTGGAGCTTGAAGTTACCGGTAGCCTCCCATCGCATACTCATTGACTGGTGGGCAGAAAATCACAAAAACTCGAATCTTTATATAGGTAATGGCGCTTATAAAGTAAGAAACAACAGCGACAAAGCCTGGGATAAGATGAAGGAATTACCAAAACAATTGCAGTTGGCGAGAAAAACCGAAGCTGTTCAGGGTAACGTTTTTTTTAGTGCCAGATCACTAATGAATGGGAACGAAGACGTCGTAAATTATATTAAAAATAAACTGTACTCCTATCCGTCCTTTACACCCGTTTCACCATTAATTATTAATGAAGGGCAGCCATTACCGGAGTTAGATAATATAATTGATAAAAACAATTATCTCAAATTTACATTCAACTTTGTTAATAATGAAAATATCCGGTTTGCCAACATATATGAAATAAAAAAATCGAAAAAACCACCTCTCTGCCAACCTAAAAATCTTATCGACCAAATATTCATGGATAACAGCAACTCCTTTAACCTCGGAAAAGGGCTAATTGACCAAAGAAAAAATATTGCAGTCACCTTTACCGATAAGTTTAGAAAAGAAAGTGAGCCAATTGTCATACATTTAAACTAAATAAACCAACATGATACAAAAAAATAAACGTGCCTGGGCCTGGATTCCAGTGCTCTATTTTACACAAGGCCTCCCTTTTGTATTGGTTGTTACTGTATCCGTTATTATGTATAAAAAACTGGGTATCAGCAATGCTGATATTGGTTTGTATACCAGTTGGCTATATCTTCCATGGGTAATAAAACCTTTATGGAGCCCCTATGTAGATATTATTAGCACAAAGAGAAATTGGTTTTTATTTATGCAACTTTTTGTCGCTATTGCCTTGCTCGGAGTAGGTCTGTTTTTGCCCACCAACATTTTTTTTGTCACCACTTTGGCTTGTTTCTGGATGGCTGCCTTTGCCTCTGCCACTAATGATGTTGCTTCAGATGGTTACTATATGATAGGTTTAACTCAGGATAAGCAATCTTTTTTTGTTGGTATACGGAGTACATTCTACAAGCTGGCAAACGTTACCGGACAAGGGCTTTTGGTTATTCTTGCGGGATTTTTGGAAAATTATTATGGAGATAATACGAAGGCATGGTCCATTACGATGATAGCTGCCGCACTCTTAATGTTTAGCTTAACGCTTACCAACTTTTTTGTGACCCCCAAATTTGAATCTTCGAAAGCTATTGAGAAACAGAAACCTGCAGGGTTTTTTGAAGTATTTTCGACATTTTTCAATAAAAAAGACATGGGGATTGCATTAGCGTTTGTTCTCTTTTTCCGCTTTGGAGAATCACAATTGGTGAAAATGTCTGCCCCTTTTTTCCTCGATTCCACGGATAAAGGCGGTTTGGGATATACCACCTCTGAAGTTGGTTACATATATGGAACTATCGGTGTTATTATGCTTACCATTGGAGGAATTTTGGGCGGGGTACTGATTTCAAAAGATGGCTTAAAAAAGTGGATGTTACCCATGGTACTTTCCATAAATATTCCCAATGCATTTTACGCTTTCCTGGCGATAACAAATACTACAAATAAGTTCGCCGTTATAACCACCGTGGTTTTGGAACAGTTTGGTTATGGTTTTGGGATCGCTGGTTTTATGGTCTATCTGATTTATATCGCTGAAGGAGCCTCTAAAACCTCTCATTACGCCCTTGCAACAGGGTTTATGGCCCTTGGCATGATGCTCCCGGGCCTTGTTAGTGGCTATATTCAGGAATGGCTGGGATATGATGGGTTCTTTATATGGGTGGTGATTGGTGCACTTCCGGCATTATTTATTTTAAAATACTTAAAATATCCTGCAGATTATGGGAAAAAAGGGGCAAGTACTAAGGAGTGACTATATGGACTATCCAAAAGCTAAAAACACACTCACGCAAAAGGAAAAAGTTGGACAACTTTTTATGCCCGCCGCATTTATCAATGACAGTGAAGAAGAAATATTAAGGTTACAAGATTTAATAGCAAACTACCATATTGGAGGGCTTTGTTTTTTTCATTCCAGAGCCAGTGCCGCAACAAATTATGAAGGAAAGAAAAAGGTAGTTTATAATAAGGATAGTTATCAAGTTTTGAAATCTCTTATTGAACGTTACCAACAAGTTGCCAAATATCCATTATTAATTAGCATTGATGCTGAATGGGGATTGGCAATGCGTGTAGAAAACACTCCACAATACCCATATGCTATAACTCTGGGCGCCATAAAAGATCATGACGAAGTTATTACAGAAGTTGGCAGGAATATCGCCTCTGATTGCCAACAAGCAGGAATACATTGGAATTTTACTCCTGTAGCTGACATTAATAGCAATCCCGAAAATCCGGTGATAGGCTATAGATCATTTGGTAGTGATAAGCACAATGTGGCCCGAAAATCTCTTGCTTTTGCTAAAGGACTACAAAGTAAAGGAATACTTACCAGTGCAAAGCACTTTCCAGGTCATGGGGATACCGCTACAGATTCTCATCTAGGACTACCTGTGATCAACAAATCAAAAGAAGAACTCTTTGAGAATGAGCTGTACCCGTTCAATCAATTAATTCAAAACGGTATAGAATCCATAATGGTAGGACATCTTGCTGTACCTGCCCTTGCTGATGGCTCAATGGAACCTTCTTCCATTTCAAAGAAAATAATTAAAGGAGTTTTACGAGAAGAATTAGGGTTTGAGGGATTAGTGGTATCAGATGCATTGAATATGCATGCTGTTTCCAAAATGTTCTCAAAGAAGGGTGATTTAGAATGGGCGGCCTTTGATGCCGGTAATGATATTTTATGCTTTGCTGAACACATATCTGAAGGTATTGAAACAATACAAATCAATGCGACGAATACTCAGATTGAAGAGGCATTTAAACGTGTTTGGGAGTTAAAGGAGAAAGCCATTAATTCAGAAGTTGAAATCCCAAATGAGTTGAGGAACCCCGATATTTTGAACGAGGAAATTGCAAAAAACTGCATAACGATTTGTGATGGAAACAAAAATGATATCAGTGCATTGAGGGAAGAGGGCTTCTTGAGCATATCGAACATTCAAAATACTGATAATCTATTTATCACATTACTTAAAGAGCATTTGAACTTTAAAAGTATTTCGCTTACTGAAGAATCTAATAAAAGTGATATTGCCAGGGAGGAAAACATACTGCTTTCGTTATTCCCACCACAAGTGAAACCAACTGATAATTTTGGTTTTACCAAGACTGAAATTCAGCTTATCAACGAACTAATCAGTTCTAAAAATGTCGTGCTATATCTTTTTGGGAATCCGTATGCATTAAGGGTTTTTGATTACAAAAATGCCAGTGCGGTTGTTTTGGTTTATCAAGAATTTAGAGCCTTCCAAAAAGTAGCGGTAGAACATTTTCTTGGCAGGCTCAATGCGATTGGCAAATTACCTGTAGTTTTATAGGAACTCAATGTACACTTCAAAGTTAGAGCTATTAAATCCAAATAAAAAGCCCCATACATTTAACAATATATGGGGCTACAATTTTATAAAAGGCCTAACTCCTTATAGTTCCTTTATCTTAATATTTCTGAACCAAACATCATCGCCATGATCCTGAAGTCCAATATAACCTTTAGCAGGAACATCAGCCCATTCCGGATTTAAACCCGGGAACTTACTGCCTGCCACCAATTCATTCCATTCTGGTGTCCAAAGGTGGTATTCCACAACATTCTCACCGTTTTGGTTATGAACTACTGTGCCTTTATATACAGTAAGTTTAATTTTGTTCCATTCACCTACTGGTTTAGCATTTTGTGGTTTTGCTGGTATCAAATCATATAACGAACCAGCCATACGATTACCATCTTTACCTAATTTGGCATCCGGGTGCCTCTCATTATCCAATACTTGCATTTCAGGAGCGGTTTTCCAGATAAAATCCAATTTTTCTTCCCCTAGGTATAAGATGCCAGAATTACCACCTTCAGAAATTTTCCACTCTAAGCTCAAGCTAAAATTTTGGAATTTTTTGTCAAAAATAATATCCCCTCCGTCTTTTGAACCTGCTTCTCCTCTACCTGAGCCAAGCATATGCAAGGTTCCGTCAACAATTTCCCATGCTGCAGGAAAATGCTCTTTTTTGTAGCCTCTCCAACCTTCTGAAGTTTTTCCATCAAAAAGCATTACCCAACCATCAGCTTTCTCTGCTGAGGTAAGTTCATT
>CBDTVT010000201.1:0-4640 GCA_965364275.1 uncultured Eudoraea sp.
AAAAGTACTGGATTCTATGGCCAGGCCGGCAATGGCAATACGTGGTAAGCTTTTATTCGTCTTGTCTTTCTCTTCGGATTGTTTGCATGAGAAGACAAGGATTATTGTTATTACAAAAAGAAATATTTTTTTCATGCAAGGAAATTTTGGTTAATAATCTAAATGTACAACAGGATTTAAGAAAGGACAATCAAGATTAAAGTTTATTTAACGTCCTTTTGCATACTCTTTTGAAGCGAAATCATTGACTCTTGCCCTACTTTTAATAAACCTTCCTGCGAACGGTCAAGATCAACAATAAGTGTGGTGAGCGAGGCAAAGGCGAAAATCATTGGAATAACAGCTATTAAACTTCGAGATTCGCTAAAACCGGCCTTAATACCTATAGTAGCCATAGTCATGAAGGAGATTGCCAAAAGCGTTATCCAAATACTCATCGGAATGCGATTGCGCAAAGCCGCAGTCACACGTTTTTCATGTGTATCAATTACATTATTAATAGATTGAACCAGCATAGCTGTGTTGGTATTGGGCTTAGCTTTAGATGCCGCTGATACTTGTGCCCATAAGAGGCCATGTAATTCAACAGATTTAGCCAGATCTTTGCTAACATTAGTACTTGTTACAGCCTGCAGGCGTATATCTACATACTCTTTTAAAAGGCGTTTTATTTCAGATTCGTATTCCGCATCAATTAGGTCGGCCCTCATGTATGCTGTTCCAATTGCATTGGCTTCCTGAAGAACAATCTGCTTTCTTGCAGTAAATTGTTTAGTGGCTATTGAAAATGTAAAGGCAAGCAAAAATCCTAATAATCCAATGAGTCCACCTACCATAGATCCCAGAGTACCGGGTTCCACTCCTTTTTTAAACGCTCCATGGCGCTTGCTAATTTGATAACCTAATTCAAAAGCAATCAAAATAAACAGGCTAAGACTAATATAAGTGACAGATATTGGGAGGGAATCAAAAATTGAGGAATTCATATTTTACATGCTTGGTTAGTAATCAAAAAAGTCATTATTACAACTAGATTATTCTAATAAATTCTGAGATTTTATCTCCTGGATTAAAGTAAGTCTAAAAGTAAAAATAAATAACAAAAGGATAAAAGTAAAAAAGAAAAACATCTACTAAAAGCAATAACTGTCATTAAAAAACATATTGTTCTTCCCTAAAAACTACCACTCAAAAAGATGATTTGTTAATTTTTCCATTAAGGATCTTCTTCGAGTCTAACCCCAATTTTTTATAAATTTTCATGGCACTCAGTTCCGGTAAATCTAATTTTTTAAGACGTTCTTTTTTAACAAAAAAAACATCACCGGACATTGGGTTTGGCGCACCAGGAATATATACGGTACTTAATTCATCATCAATTTCATCCATTAAAAAACCAATTTGCCAGACCTCTTCAATATCTACGAGAACGACATCTTTTAAATGCTCAGAATCCAGGCCTGCAGCATACTCGGTCAATCCTTTGAAGAGGCCATAACCCGGTATATGTGATAAAATTTTTGCTTCAACCCATTTCTTTAAATCATTGGCTTTTTTTGTTTTGGCAAATAAACCAGCGATAAAACAGAGTAGTAATAGTACAAGTAAAGCAAATATTCTCGATATGGTAATTCCTCCAATTGCTTCAAGCGGAATTTTATCCACGATAGGCGCAACTAGTTTTCGTAAAATATCCATGACCTTACCTATGATTAAAACTAGCAATACCAAAGGGATTACAAAAAACAAGCCTCCAATCAGGGTTGTTTTAATAAAAGATATTATACTTTTCATAGGAGCGATTTTTACAGTTGAACCTAATATGAAAATAATTGGTACAATATCGTAAATTTTTTATCTACAGATAACTAAGCCACCATTTATCTCTATTATTACTCTTGTATTTATTGAACCAACTACATACTGTATAAAGTGCAAATATGAGCACTATCCAAACGAGATAAACCACCCAAAGGCTAAAGCCATATCCCTTTCTGGTTGTGGCTTTCATATTTTTATGTGTGCTTTGGTTGTTTGATTTAGGTATTTGAAATATTCAGATGCAATAGGGGATAAATTACGCTATTCTCCAAGGGTGATTGCAACATTTCCGGTTTTTTGTCCTTTTTCGACATACCTGAATGCATCAGCAACTTCTTCAAGCGGATAAGATCTATCAATTACAGACTTAAACTTGCCCTCTTCAATCAACTTTTTAACCAAAAGTACACTTCGTTTTATATTTGGTGGATAAGGAAATTTTACTTTTTTTCCTTTCTGGCCCGGAATACCTCCTAATAAAGCAGAAATAAGGGAGTAGAAGAGATTTTGAGACCAAGGCCCCAATTCAGACGAGATATAAACGCCACCTGGTTTTAATAATGACTTGCATTTACCAAAAGTACTTTTACCTACGCTATCAAAAACATAGTCGTATTTTCCAGGGTCTTTGGTGAAATCTTCTTTTGTATAATCGATGACTTTGACCGCTCCCAGTGATTTCACTAATTCTATATTTTTGGTGTTACAGACCGCAGTGATATCTGCACCGTAGTATTTAAGCAATTGTACGGTAGCAGAACCAATACCTCCGGAGGCTCCATTTACCATTACTTTATCCCCTTTTTTTAGATTTACTTTGTTTATAATATTATAGGCATAATGGGCACCTTCAATACAAGCTCCTGCCTGTTGGTATGTACAATTTTTGGGCATTGTGGAAATTCCTTTTTCGGCAGAGAATACGAGATATTCTGCATAAGAGCTTAAAACACTGTCGTCAAATCCGAAAACTTTATCGCCGACACCAAATGAAGTTACCCGATCGCCAACGTTCACAACATTGCCGGCAAATTCAGTACCCAGAATTCTTTTATTTGGTTTAAATAGGCCGAGCATGAACCGCATAATAAATGGCTTTGCTCTCAGGTTCGCACAGTCTGTTCTATTTACAGAGGCTGCTCTGACCCGTACAAGGATTTCATTTTCCTTAGGTTCAGGTTTTTGGACCTCTTGAACTTGTAAAACATCCGGGGATCCGTATTGAGTGTAAACAATGGCCTTCATTTATTTAAACTTTTTTAACCTGCTGGCAGCATATTACGAATAGCTGATATCTTCCATTCATTGTTTTTGAATACTACCATAAAAGTACTCCACATCTTTCTTGTAGTTCCATCGGTGTTTTTTATTTCATATCGGGCATCCACTATTCCGCAATGAGGACTTAAAAGCCGGATATTTTCAATTTTCAGGGTTCTTGTACCAGGATTATTTTCGGAGCTTTGCAGCATGCCTTTCATAGATTCTTCTTTACCTTTTCTCCATTTCCCGGAAGAAACCAATTGATCAATCTCTGTTGTTAAAATAGGCTCTAGTAGCACCTTATCTTTCTTTTCTCTGGCTTGGGAGTAGTCATCAATTAAGGAGTGAATGTCTTTTGTTTGTTTTTTGCTGGGAATAATTTCCTGTGCATTTGAGATGGTCATGACCATAAAATTGAATAGGATTAACGGAAAGATATTTTTCATAAATTTAAATTATCAGAGTTCTATTTGTAAAATTTATTTTACAAATATCTTCATATTCATACTTGTTTATGGGACACAGAATAACACAAACCCGCTTTTATTTTAAATACCATGTAATAAACCGGTACTATAGGAATTAATGGAATATCCATTAAATTAATTTTCCACTGAAAATGTTTTAAGCATGTTTTTAGAGGATACATTTGGGACCTCAGAAATCCATGCGTAATTTCCAGGCTCGAGGTTTACTTCGAAATATCCTGTGGAACCTTCGGGCAAGTCATTTACACCACCTAAAAATGTAACCCCATCAGGTGCAGGTGTTATAAGACCTTTTGGGTCTGCCCAGTTCATCCATCTTTCCAGAGCTTCAAGATTGGCATCATCACTCAATTTAACTAAATTCAAATCATGTCCCACGAAATTTTCATGCGTAATCTGATCTTTAAAATGAATGGAGAAAATTTGCAACCCACTGGCAATAGGGTCATTGATAATAATTCCTTCAGTACTTGAAATAGTCATTTCAACTGAGGCCTCGGGAGGGAAGTGTCCACTATCTTCTTCGGTTACAATTATTGCTTTAGCCATTCCCATGGCATTGTGGAATGTTCCGTTGGCCATTTTTACGTAGCACTCCATGATGTAGTATCCGGGCTCTAATTTTATTGTTGTAAGGCTTGAGTTTTTTGGAGAGACTAATCCGGATCCGCCGGAAAAAACAACTTCAAAAAACCAGGCAGGCAGCTTATTAAACTCGGCAAACCCTTCTTCGTCGTTACCTTCATTAATTAAGTCCATTCCATTTTGAAAGGGCGGTATTACTTCCTTTTCTGCATCCTCTAGTGTTTTTCCTGCAGGATATTTATCCAACAAAAAGAAATGAGTTTCATTAGATTTATTAATGTAATTAAAGGTATTCCAGCCTGAAGGAATGGTATCAACCGATTGGAAATCCATAACTTCTGTAACTATTTCAATTATATGATCCTGTTTTTTATCAGGACTGCAACTTTGTATAAATATGAATACTATAAAAAGGACAGGCAAAATAGCAACAAGAGATGAACAGTAAATTTCTTTTAAAGGTCTCATAATATTGGTTGTTTT
>CBDTVT010000202.1:0-4638 GCA_965364275.1 uncultured Eudoraea sp.
TTGGGGGATATATCCCTTTTACCGGGACTTTTGCCAACTTTTCTACCGGTAGGGTTTATGATCAGATCAGACAGTCAATAGCTTACTCCGGTAAGAATGTAAAAATATGTGCTTCTCATGCTGGTATTACGCTTGGAGAAGATGGAGCAACACACCAGATTCTGGAAGATATTGGGTTAATGAAAATGTTACCCGGTATGACGGTTATTAACCCCTGTGATTTCAATCAGACAAAAGCCGCCACTATAGCTATTGCAGAACATGAGGGGCCGGTATATTTGAGATTTGGAAGGCCTGCTGTAGCTAATTTTACTCCTGCAGATCAGAATTTTGAGATAGGAAAAGCAGTTCTTTTAAATGAAGGTACAGATGTTACAATAGTGGCCACAGGACATTTAGTCTGGCAATCATTAATTGCAGCTGAAAATCTGGAAAGTAAGGGTATTTCAGCTGAGGTAATTAACATACATACCATTAAGCCATTAGATGAGGAAGCAATAATTAAATCAGTAAAAAAGACCGGTGCCATAGTAACTGCAGAAGAGCATAATTATTTAGGTGGACTTGGAGAAAGTGTAGCAAGGACTTTAACTACAAAATGTCCTGTACCTCAGGAGTTTATTGCCACACAGGATACTTTTGGTGAAAGTGGCACCCCCGATCAGTTAATGGAAAAATACGGTTTGGATAATAAAGCTATAGAAAAGGCCGTTTTAGGGGTGTTAAAAAGAAAGGCATAAAAACGGGTGGTTCCGTTTTAGATGTCATAAAGCAATAAAAACGAGAACATTATGAAAAAGACATTTGTAATTGTCCTATTGTCTATAGGTTGTTTATCCACATTTGCACAAAAAAAATCAGGTTTCGGTATTAAAGCGGGACTAAACTACAGTTCCAATGGAGATTATCTTGAAGCCGTTGGGGAAGCGATACAAAATCCGGATGCAAATGTCGGTTATCACGTTGGTTTGTATGGAAAATTGGGAGATAAATTTTATCTGAGACCAGAAGTGGTCTATACCCATACCAAATCCGGCTACAGTGACGGTGACCTTAAAATTGACAAATTGGATATCCCTATTTTAGGAGGTTGGAGAATAATTGGACCCTTAAATATTTTTGTTGGACCTTCTTTTCAATACATTTTTAATTCAAAATTCAGCGATATCTCCATAGATAATATAGAAAACGATTTTACTGTGGGATTAAATGTGGGAGCAGGAGTTAATTTGGGAAGAATTGGACTGGAGATAAGGTATGAAACAGGTTTTGGTGAAAATATAGCCACTTTTGTTAACTCAAATATTACCTCTTTACCTGAAAGCAGGGTAGATACAAGAGCTGATCAGGTAATTTTTAGTTTATCTTTTAAATTCTAGCTCATTAGTCAACATAATATAAAAAGCCCGCTTCTTTGCGGGCTTTATATTTGATATTGCTTTTTCTATTAACTATCAGCATCAAGATAATCGGGGGTTCCGTCTCCATCAGAATCAGGAAATGAAATATTTCCTTCATTATCAATAACAATTTCATCTCTGGTAAGTTTACGATCCTGATCGTCATCAATATCCAGATGATTAGGTATCAACCCGAATCCAGAGGACAGTTCCGTACTTTCATCGGTATTATCATCAGAAAGATTTCCATTATTATTCAAATCTTCCATGATTGAAGGAATTCCATCATTGTCGTAATCGGTAGATTCTACAAATAAACCAGTATTTACCTGAAAAACAAGTATATCATAATTAAAGATGCCGCTACCTAATGGCGGACTATTATAATATGCCAGTCCGGAAGGAATGAACATTAATCCTATACCACTTCCAGTAATGTCTATGGTACCATCAGGATTAGAAATAACTTCACTACCTACCTTAAAGTTTGAAACTCCGGCAGCATATCCCCTAAGAAAAAAGGGCAGGTATTGCCATGTATAGGTAATGTTACTATCAAAAATATCACCCGAAAGTAATTGACCTTCATATGCAACAAAAGTTGAATCTCCCACTGTAGGACTTTCCCCTATTCCCTCGCGAGCAGCAAGATAATATAAAGTATGATTCACAGTTACATCCTCATCCAAATTAAAAGTTTCAGACGAAACAGGAATAGCCATGGTGGATACCTGATCTATAAGAGGAATTTTATCCGCAGTTGCACTGGTTATAGTATCCAAAACTATCTTGTAATTGAAATCCGCAGCTGGGCTCTCAAATTCTTCATAGTTATAATAATGCGTTTGTAAGTATTCTATAATTTCCGCGTCATTTTCTGCTTCAACCTCTGCAAGGGGCCTTGGCGGTATAACCTGTACATTCGTACTATCGTCATTACTACATGAGGATAAAATAGCCAAGACAGCAATAAAGAGCAGAATTCCTTTTTCTTTCATAGATCTTCTTTTGAAGCCCGCAAGATACAATTTTCCACTATTTTTGTTGAAGTCCTTAACAAAGATTTTTAAATGTAAATGCGTATAGATAAGTATTTATGGAGTATCCGCTATTATAAGACCCGCAATATGGCTTCTGAAGCTTGTAAAAAAGGGCATGTGCGTATAAATGGTAAAACGGTTAAACCTTCAAGAGAAGTCTATAAGCTGGATGAAATTATCGTACGTAAAAATCAAATTAATTATGAACTTTGTGTCCTGGATGTACCCTCGAGCCGGGTAAGTGCAAAACTGGTGGATATTTATAGAAAGGATACCACTCCAAAGGAAGTATTTGAAAACCATAAGTTAATGCAATTAAATAAAAAGCATACTAGACTAAAAGGCGAAGGCCGACCTACCAAAAAAGAAAGGCGGGATATAGAAGATTATCTGGATGAATCTGAATAAAGACTTTTGGGAAGAGCGCTATGCCAGTAATAATTTAGGTTGGGATATAGGTTATGTATCCACTCCCCTGAAAGAATATATAGATCAACTTGAAAATAAAAAATTGAAGATATTAGTTCCCGGAGCTGGTAATGGTTATGAAGTAGTTTATCTCTACAATTCCGGTTTTCGAAATGTTCATGTCATAGATCTTGCCAGGCAGCCTTTGGATAAAATAAAGGCAGAAATCCCTGAAATTCCGGAGGGCCAATTAATTTATGGAGATTTTTTTAATCTGAAGATACAGGATTTCAACTTGATCCTGGAACAAACTTTTTTTTGTGCTCTAAATCCGGAACTGCGGAAAAACTATGTGCAAAAAATGTTTCAACTTTTAAAACCAGGCGGCAGACTTGCAGGACTTTTATTTGACTTTCCATTAACCCTTAACGGTCCTCCATTTGGAGGTAACTTAAAGGAATATGAAGAATTATTTCATACAATATTTACTATAATAGTGTTGGAGCGGGCGAACAACTCTATACCACCAAGAAAAGATAAGGAACTGTTTTTTATCTTTGAAAAATAATTTCATGCCATTATGCAAAATAAAATACTTTCCCACGTACAGATTCAACATAAGATCAGAAGGATTGCCTATCAAATCTATGAGACCAATGTATCTGAGAAAAAAATTATAATTGCAGGAATTGTGGGGGGAGGCTTAAATTTTGCAAAAAAATTACAAGCTGTTCTGAAGGACATAACTACAGCTGAAATTGTTTTGTGTAAAGTGATGATGGACAAAAAGAATCCCATTAAAAGCGGGGTGACAATGTCCATTCCGGAAAGTGAATACAAAAATAAATCTGTTGTTCTTGTTGACGATGTTTTAAATTCGGGAACTACCCTTATTTATGGAGTACACCATTTTCTTAAAACCCCATTAAAACAATTAAAGACTGCGGTTCTGGTAAACAGAAACCATAAAAAATATCCTGTAAAAGCAGATTTTAAAGGCATTTCTCTTTCTACCTCCTTGCAGGAACATGTTATAGTAGAATTCAAGGCAAAAAATTATGCAATTTATTTAGGGGAGTAGAGCTACTATTTCATCTTTTACTAATTCTGAATCCTTATGGTCCCCTGTGACCGTGTAATTAGCACGTGAATAATAAACGCCCCTTTCGAAAAGATGTTTCCCTATAAACTCGGGTAAATCCTCGTCTTTAAGGTGAGAAATCAAAGGCCTGTGCTCCTTCTCCTTAATGAGTCTTTCTGTCAAGGAGGCAATTGATAATTTAAGATAAAAAACCAGATTCATTTTTTGAAGAATTGTATCCATATTGACACCGTAACAAGGTGTTCCTCCTCCTAATGCTATTACCAATTCACGATTGTCATCAAGTATCTCATTCAACAATTCGCTCTCTTTTTTCCTAAAGTACAGTTCTCCTTTAGTCTTAAATATGTGTGTTATCTTCTCATTTAAACTGGACTCAATATAATCATCGAGGTCTATAAACTCACAACCCAGTTCTTGAGCAATTAGCCTCCCCACCGTAGTTTTCCCACTACCCATATACCCTATCAGCACCACTTTCATTTTCGATATTTTGGTAAAAATGTATTAATTATAAGGGATTTCAAAGAAAACCTAAATTAATCTTTAAATGGACTTGAAAAATTAATTAATGATAGTATATTTGCAGCCGCTAATACGGTTTTATTAATGGTATTGGAAGATTAATCACAAAATGACCTGGTAGCTCAGTTGGTAGAGCATCTCCCTTTTAAGGAGAGGGTCCTGG
>CBDTVT010000203.1:0-4608 GCA_965364275.1 uncultured Eudoraea sp.
GTCTGTCCGCTGAAGCGACCGAATATATATCCGGTTATTAAAGAACCTGTTGTTCCACCGAGAGCAGAGAAGATCACTATAAGTCCGCTCATTGCACTTTGCCTGTGTTTAGGAAGTACGCTGAGTATTGAAGAATTTAATGCGGGGTAAATCGGACCAAGAAAAAGCCCGATCATCGGGAGTAAAAATCCTGCTAAAGGAACTTCCGTCCAATTATTTATTGAGCCGACTTCAATTCCGCTTGTAATTGGAAGCACTATAATGACGAGCAACATTGCACAGAGAATAGATGTTGTAAGAACCCTCATCCACGAAAATTTTTTGATAAAGTAACCGCTTGCAATTCTGCCAAATGCAATTGCTCCGGCAAAGATGCTGACAATCTGAACACTGATTGCATTGGGAAGCTGGAGAATGCTTTTGTTAAACGTTGGCAGCCATGTTTGAATACTTTGTTCGATTAGAACATAAAGAAATGCACTGAAAATAAAGATCAGCACAAGCTGGAAACGGATAAGAGCAAACATTTCAACAAACTCATGGACGACAGAAAACTCTGCCTCGGCTTTTTGAACTTCACTTTCATCCAATTTTACTGTGAGCAGATTGAAAAATGCAATAAGACAAAGTATGGCAAGCACCCAGTAAGTATTCAGCCAGCCATCCGAACCAATATCTCCATCCCCAATGAAGAAACCAAATATCCAGTAACCCGCAAGTACTCCCACCTGGAAAATTCCCTCGAGCACGCTCATAACACTTGCGTGTTCATCTGAGTTTTCCGTAATCAATCCGACGGTTGAATATGCAGAGATTTTGATTAAACCGAAGCTGAATCCGGTGGCTGCAAAGAGTATTTTTGTCATTAAGAACCCATCGAAGAATCTCATGCCCAGAGAGGCTGCAGTAACAACAAGCAGTGCAGTTAACATTGATCTTTTATAACCGAACTTTGGAATGTATGCAGCGAGGAAGAAAGAAAATACAGCGATGGACAAATCCTTAAATGCTTCCAGAACGCTCGCTGCCCCCTCACTCACGTTATAATGAATTATCACCTGTAATATGACTATGCCCACGCTGTTAAGCATCAATCCTATCACAAAATAATTTATATACAGAGACAACTTCACTTTAAATTTCTGCATTGTACCCTCGGAAGGTTAAAATTTTTGTGTAAGTAAATGGAAGATATTAAAATTTTAACAGGAATGAAATAAAGAGAAAGACCGAAATACGCCATAATGCAGGTCTGTATAAGAGGTATGTCATGTGATTTTAGAACTTGTGTATTAATTCATATATACTTACATTAAAAAGTTAAACTACCCCAAAATTGATTTTGGGTATATACTATTTAATGGTAAGTGTTGTTCTAAAATCGACAATCGAGTCAAATTTTAAAAGCTATTAAGATTATGATTAAATGATTACAGATAATAAAACATATCAAAATCCGCCATATCCGACTTTAAATTTTATTCCCACATTAACTAATCTATTACTCACCAACAAATAGGAGTAACTATGAGCAAGAATTACACAAATTTACTTTTGCCGACTTTAATGTTAGTTGTAACTCTTCTTTTCTTTTTTAATGTTGCTGTCTTTGCCCAAGGCACAATGAATGGAAAGATTACCGATTCGAAGGGAGAAGCTATAATCGGAGCAAATGTATTCATCAAAGGAACCAACATAGGTGCAGCTACTGATTTTGATGGTAATTATACTATCAAAAACATACCGAATGGCAGTTATACCCTCATCGTCAGTGCACTTGGATACAAAACACAGGAGTTCAGCATCAATATAACAAGTGGAACAGGGCTGGAACAGAATGCTGCATTGGTGGAGGATGTTTTAGAAATGGACGGAGTGGTGATTTCTGGTACAGCAGGCGGTTCAGGAATAAAAAAGAAAGATGCAAGTTTTTCAATTACTACAATATCACCCCGCGATATTGAACATTTAGCACCTCCAAGCACGGCAGCGGCATTAGATTTAGTTCCCGGTGTTTGGTCAGAAAGTTCCGGTGGAGTAGCAGGTGCAAACATTTTCGTGAGAGGTTTGCCGTCTTCTGGAGATGCGCCTTTTGTAACTATGTCTATTAACGGGGCTCCTATTTACGGCACTCAAACACTTTCATTCTTTGAGCAAAGCAGCATATTTCGCATTGACGAAACGGTAGGCTTAATAGAAGCGTTGAGAGGTGGACCAAGCTCGGTATTTTCTAACGGTGAGTCGGGTTTAACCACAAACTTTAATCTAAAAAAGGGAACGAATCAAACCCTGGGAAAAATTAAGTACACCACTACAGATTATAGCGAACAAAGAGTGGATGCTTTTCTAAGCGGTCCCATTTCCGAAAAATTTTACTATATGGTTGGCGGTTATTTCAGAACTTCACCGGGTATAAGAAATACTGAATTTAATGCTGAAAATGGACAGCAATTCACAGTACAGCTTACCAGAGTTTTTGACAAAGGAGTAGTAAATGGATTTGCAAGGCTTACTAATGATCATGGTCAATGGATTTTACCTATGGCTTTAGCTACAGGTAACGATCTGGGTGAATTTTCACCGCTTGGAAATGCTACACGCTTCCGAACTTTGAGAATAAATACTCAGGGAGATAGTGCCCACTATGATTTTTCAAACGGCCGCGGGTGGAAAGGAATTGTAAGCGGATTGAATTTTGACTATGGTTTGGGCGGAGGCTGGACAGTCCGCGATAATCTCTCCTACACTTCAGGAGATGCTAATACTTTGGGATTTGTACCAAATGGAAACCCTATGAAGGTAACGGATTTATTAACAAAACTGGGGCCTGGCTCTACTATAATGACTGTTGGCGGGAAAACCCTTACTTCCGGTTCTGTTCAAAGTTATGGACATTGGGTAGTAGAAAAGCAGCTTGAATCTTTTACTAACGATATAAGCTTAACAAATGAAGTGGCTAATCATAAAATCACCGTTGGTGCATTTCAATCGTTCTGGTCTACGCAAGATTTTTGGACGATTGGGAATCATACACTTGTACAAAATGTTGCAAATGGCGATGTTATTAAAGATGTTTCACCTGATAGTGTTGCCGGAAGTTGGAACTATGGTATTAATGAAGCGGGAGATGCTAGAATGTTTGCTATTTATGCCGGCGATTCGTGGCAGATATCGGATAATGTAAGATTGGATCTCGGCGCCCGTTATGATTTCTTTAACCTTAACTTCACATTAGATGCCGGATCTTGGCCTGATGGTATAACTGATAAAATTGCTAATCTGGATGGAAATGAGTGGTCTGGGACTGCTGCTATTAACTATGCGGTGAATAATAATTTCGGGATCTTCGTTCGTGGTTCAAAAGGCAATTTATTCCCGAATTTCGACAATATCAGAGAAAATGTTTTTACCTTAGAAAGCGGAGATGCTACTAATGGAAAAGTAGAACCTAATTTATTCAATCAGTTTGAACTGGGAGTCAAAATTGATCAAGAACTATATAGTTTATTTATTACTGGTTTCTTTAACACGGTTGAGCAGTTTGATGGAGATGTAGGTTCTGCAAGAGCAGCTGCGCTTTTGAAAACGCGAACATTTGGAGCTGAATTAGATGCAGCGTTAAGCGTAGAAGGATTCAGAGTAAATCTTATAGGAACATATCAAAATGGGGAAATAACAGAAGCTAAACTAGCTCCGGAAACCGAAGGAAACAAAATCTGGCGTCAGCCCGACTTTCAATTGCGTCTTGCACCAAGTTATGAAATTCAAATTAGTAACACTGTTACTGCAACAATATATGGTGCAATTAGATACATAGGGGATCGCTGGGACAGCAGAAATAATGTATTTAAATTGGAGTCATATTCCAAATTAGATCTTGGACTTGATGTATCTACATCTGGTGGTATAACATTTAATATTAGCGGCGATAACCTGGCTGACTCTGATGGATTAACAGAAGGCGATCCACGCGATCCTTCTTCCAGTAATGGTCGTCCTATTTTTGGTCGTTCCATAAGATTTTCGGTTGGTGTTAACCTCTAATTTATTGATGATAGAACCCTGTAAATTTATACAGGGTTCTATTTTCTAATTTTATAATGTCAATATTGTTAAAAGAAAAATCAATTTTTAGGTGGTTCCATAAGATTTTCATTCTCGGTTGGTTTCTAAATTTTTTACAAATGCCTGGCTATTAAATAAGCCGGGCATTTTTTATATCAGTATAAATCCTTTTTAAACCAGCCATTCATACATGAAGGGATCAGGCATGTTCGTTGCGCAATACTCTTTAAAATATTTCGCCTGGTAGTCCAGGCTTCATTTTATAGACTTAGTCTTTAATATTTCAAAAAAGGCCTGTCCGCTTTTGGTGGAATTGTCATACTTTTTATCAACCTGAGCGCAGTCCAAGATCAAAAAGACTATGCCAACCCTACCTTCCGGTAGGCAGGTTTTTTATCAATACTAAAGTATTTTTTTATTCAAGTTCCACTTACCCTGCCATCCGCATTAATTCATCCTGAACTTTTCAAAGGACCTGTCCTGAGCCTGACGAAGGATCAATCCCTAACGCAAATAAAAAACCCCCGCCTATGTTATTAAGCA
>CBDTVT010000204.1:0-4586 GCA_965364275.1 uncultured Eudoraea sp.
TATAAAAGTCAACTCCTTTTCATTGGCCTTGTTTAAAGGATTTCTGGGCTTATCAGAAACACGCCTAATTTTAGCTCCTTGCGCTAAAGACAGACTGTCTGTTAGTGGAAGTGCATTTATATCACAAAATTTAACTGCGCCGTCCGGGCCTTTTTCAGTAATAGCCTGCATTAATTTTTTACCTAATGCGGCTTTTGTCCTGGATGCATATTTCTTACCTAATATCTTATATTTTTCAAGTGTGTCAATAGATACTTTTCCCATATGTTTACACTGCCCCTTACCTTTACCCATGCAATTCCCTGAACATTCCCCAATTCCCTTTCTTTTCCCCATTCCTTTTCCTTTCCTCTGTCCCTTGCCCATATTGGATTGAAACCAATCTGGCTTATCAATATCATTATCGTATAGATATTCCGCAATTTGTGAAACTGTCTTTTCAGGAAACGATTGATACGGCATTATCCCAAATTTTCTTAAGGCCCCGGGCATTCTGGAATTTTTCTCACTGGGATCTTTTACCCAGTGCATTATGTCCTTAACAAATTGGTCTCTGGTATTTGTCTTTTTAAGATAGTGTTTCTTTACTGCGATCATTGGGGGTGCTATCATTTCGCTCTGTGCAGTCTTAGGATTATGACAGGTGTAGCACTCTTTTTCTAATAAAACTTTTCCCGGGTGAGATTGATCAGCTAATAATTCGATTCCAGAGGTTTTATCAACGGTCTGAATGGCAGTTTTAGGCGAGTCTTTACATGAGGTTAAGAATAAAAATATAGAAATAAGGAATAGGTAGTATTTCATTATTTAGACATTTTTCCGCTTGCACAACTGAAAAATGAACGTGCTTTAGCAGATACGCTATTTTTATACTCAATGGAAGGATATCCCAGTGCTTTTAGTTTATCCTTGACTAATATGGCATCATCCACATTTTCGCAGGTAAAATGAACTGTTGCCGTTTCTGTATCCACATCAATGTCTGAAAGATGGTCCATTTCCGATAATTTACTAGTGATGGTTTTTGCACAACCGCCACATTTGAGGTTTTGAACTATTACTGAGGCCTTCATAATTTATACTATTTTATTTTGTTTGAATATCTACATTGCTATTTCCATCTTATAATTCCTCCTTTTAGATCATAAATCTTTTCAAATCCCAGCTCGATAAGTTTTCTTGCAGCCTTTTGACTTCTGTTTCCAGACTGGCAATAGAGGTAAACCGGTTTGTCTTTTTGCAATTTTTCAAATGATTTTTGAAAATCAACTTTACTAAAGAAATCAATATTAATGGCCTTCCCAATGTGCCACCGTTTATATTCTTTGGCTGTTCTAACATCGACCAACTGAACTTTCGGGTCTTTAATAGCCTCTTTATATTTTGTGACCTCTAAAATTTCAAATTTATCTGATTGTTCGGTTTTTGACCCGAATAGCGTTTTAAATAATGACATTGGTATCTCTCTTTTTATTAAATATTAACGTTCTGGTAGGAAAGGGAACGACCAAAAATAATTTGGTCATTCCCGTAACAATCAACCAAAACAATCTCTAAAAACAAATTTCTACAACATGGTTGTCGGACATATATAATCCGATTTCTCAACCTTTGTTTTTTTAATTTCATCAAAACCATCCGCGACATCAACGAAATCTTCCCAACCTTTTTGCATTAAGATAGATGCAGCGGTCATACTTCTGTAACCTCCTTCACAATAAAGCACAAAGGGTTTATCTATTGGAAATTGCGAAAGGTGTTGATTTAATTCATTTAAGGGAATATTGATAGCACCTATAACATGTTCAGAATCAAATTCACTTTTTTTCCTTACATCAAAGGCAAGTGGCCCTTCCCCAAAATATGCTTTTTCAAACTGATTTGACGTAATCCTCTTAATTCTTTCAACCTGCTTCTTCGCTTTTTGCCAACTCCCAAATCCACCATCTAAGAAACCAATGGTATGGTCATAACCAACTCTTGAAAGTCTTGTAATAGCCTCTTCTTCTTTATCCGGATAGGTTATTAACAAAATTTCCTGTTTTACATCTGGTATCATTTCACCAGCCCATTGAGCGAAATTACCATCAAGACCAATACTTATACTATTGGGGATATGTCCTTTCGCAAAGTCTTCAGCCTTACGCGTATCCAACATTATAGCATTTGTTTCATTCGCAGCAACTTCAAAGGCATCCGGTGACAAAGGCCTTTCCCCTCTTTCCATTACTGTGTCAAGACTCTCATACCCTTTAATATTCAGCAAAACATTTTGTGGGAAATACCTGGGAGGTGCTGTTAAGCCTGTAAGAAGTTCCTTTATGAATTCATCTTTTGTCATATCAGGCCTCAGAGCATAATTTACTTTTTTCTGATGCCCCAGAGTGTCTGTTGTTTCCTTACTCATCATTTTTCCGCAAGCGGAACCTGCCCCATGATTAGGGTATATAATTAAATTATCATCTAATGGCATGATTTTATCACGAAGTGAATCAAATAAATGTCCTGCCAATTTTTCCTCAGTAAGTTCAGAAATTACATGTTGGGCAAGATCTGGCCTTCCAACATCTCCTATAAATAAAGTGTCACCAGTTATTAATCCGTGATCCTTTCCATTTTCATCAATTAACAGATAAGTTGTACTCTCCATGGTATGCCCAGGGGTGTGTATCACTTTAACCCGATAATCCCCAAGCTTAAAAATTTGATTGTCTTTGGCAACAGTAGCCTTATATCCAGGTTTAGCGGTTGGACCAAATACAATCTCTGCACCGGTCTTTTTCTTTAGATCTAAATGACCACTAACGAAATCTGCATGAAAATGAGTTTCGAAAACATATTTTATTGTTGCTTTATCTTTCTTTGCCCTTGCTATATAGGGTTCAACTTCCCTTAGTGGATCAAATATTGCGGCTTCACCTCTACTCTCCAGGTAATAAGCTGCATGGGATAAACATCCCGTATAAATCTGTTCTATTTTCATTTTTTGATTTTTATAATCTATTCAATAAAAGTATTAAGCAAATAACACTTATACAGTAACTTAGGTTACAAAGCTCACTTTTTGCTAACTAAAAAAGAATGACTTTTATCATTGTCCGCTGCAATAGCCCCAAAAAATTCTATTACTGAACAATACTATTTTAGATAAAATCATAACTATTTCTGTAAATTTTGGGTGAATGTAACCTATGTTACATAAGTCATTTCTTAAGTTACCCTGAATAGCATGGCGTCTTAAATACCAATTAATACGGGCCTTTTCACGGATTTTAATTCCAAAAAATCGTTACTGAAATCATACTTTAGATCACGGTTTTACATATAAATATAATCTATGATAATTGTCATAATTAATTGATAAGCTTGAATTTAACTTTGCGCTTTAATTGAGATATTAACCAGCAATTATCAATAAAAAATAGCCTTTGTTTGAAGCGGTTAAGATTTATTTTTAGTTGCATAAATTACTTAAACATGAAAGCATATTTTTTAAAACTTTGTTTTCTATTATTTGCAACTGCTGTATATTCACAAGCAGGCCATATTATGCAAGGTGTGGGTGCCGTAAATATGTCAATGGGTGGTGCCTCAACAGGTCAGCCTTTGGATATTTCAGGTGCAATACAATGGAACCCTGCCTCTATTTCAGCATTTGATGAAAAGGTCATAAAGTTTGACCTTGGCTTATTCTTCTCTTCACCCGAATTGAGTTCTACTGTAACCGATCCAACCGGAAACGTTTTTAGCGGCACAACTGAAGACGACAGAGGAGTTTCTCCTATGCCATCTTTGGCTATGCTTTGGGGAAAAGAAGGTAGCAGGCATACTTTTGGTGCTTCCGCATTTGGTATAAGTGGGTTTGGAGTTACTTTTCCTGAAAGCTCTACCAACCCAATTAATATGCCACAAAGTATGGGCGGATTTGGCCGAATAGAATCTAATTACATGCTACTGCAGTTAGGATTTACATATGCCTATGAGCTATCTGATAAATTCTCCGTTGGTATTCAACCTACTTTTAATTATGCTGCATTAGAATTGATGCCCAATCCCACTGCTAATCCTACACTCGCTGGTTATCCTTCAGCAGACAATTCATCGGCATTTGGTTTTGGCGGACAATTGGGAGTATATTTTGATTCCGGGAACGGATTCTCTGCGGGAGCTTCTTATAAAACCAAGCAAACGTTTGGCGATTTTAAATTTGACAACACCTATCTGGACTCAAGTACAGGTGAAAATGAATTCAAAATGGATTACCCCGCTATCTGGTCTGTAGGCCTTGGTTTTTCTCCTGGACAATTTGACCTGGCTTTGGATTACAGATATGTCGAATATGAAAACGCTGCCGGATTTTCTTCTGTAGGTTGGACACCTACCGCATCTGTAGCCGGATTTGGCTGGAAGAACATCAGTATAGTATCTTTTGGAATCCAGTTTAAGGGAGTTGACAGACTACCATTAAGACTCGGATATACCTATAGTTCAAATCCAATAGAAAGTGATGTTGCCTTTTTCAACGTACCGGCAACAGCTATCATTAAAAATGCATTTCAACTGGGCTTGAGTTATGAAATAAGCGA
>CBDTVT010000205.1:0-4551 GCA_965364275.1 uncultured Eudoraea sp.
GTACTCTCATTTCGATACTTGCTTGCATTGAAGATTTATCTGTAACAATAAAATAGAACTCGTCTGAAACAGGTTCGTTCTCCGCATCAGCATCAACTTCTTTTCCTGCTGGAGTTGTTACCGTTCCACTCAAAGCGGTTTCGTCTGAATACGACCACTCCTGATCCGGTTCATATATTGCATTATTCGGGCATTCTGAAACGCAAGCATCACAGTTAATGCATTCATCTGTTATGATAATAGCCATAATTATATGTTTTTGAAATAATTGTCCGTAAATTTAATGTACCACAAATATCCATCTAATGATAAAAGTCATATTTCTTTATAAATGTCCAATTTATATTTGACACCAATATTTTTGATCAGACACTATTTAAGTTAAAAATAAGCAAAAAATAAACATGTATATATGATTGCTACAAAAACAAAACAAAAACAGGAGGTCCTGGAAGCCGTAGTAGTAAGATTTGTAGGTGATTCTGGTGATGGTATGCAATTGACCGGAACTCAGTTTTCCGATACTTCTGCTATGTTCGGTAATGATATTGCTACTTTCCCAAACTACCCGGCAGAAATTAGAGCCCCTCAAGGAAGCCTTTATGGCGTATCTGGTTTTCAGGTACATATAGGAAGTGTTGAAATAAGTGCCCCCGGCGAAAATGTAGACCTTTTGGTTGCTATGAATCCCGCAGGCCTTAAAACTAACTTACACGCTTTAAAACCAGGGCATACCGTAATTGTTGATACCGATGCCTTCTCCAAAAAGAATTTAGAAAAAGCTCAGTATGAATCCAATCCCCTGGAAGATGGAAGTTTGGAGAATTATGTTGTCATAGAAGTTGCCATGACATCACTGACCAAAGAATCACTAAAAGAAGTTGAGGGTCTGGACAACAAAAGTATTACAAGGAGTAAAAATATGTTTGCCCTGGGAATAGTCTATTGGATGTACAACAGGTCTACGGAGCATACCATAGGATTTTTCAATAAAAAATTTAAGTCCAAACCAGAATTAATAGAAGCCAATACAAAAGTGTTAAATGCAGGTTTCTATTTTGCGGAAACCCTGGAATTAATTCCCAATTCGTATACAGTTGCTCCGGCAAAAATGGCGCCAGGTACTTACAGAATAGTTATGGGAAATACGGCCACTGCCTGGGGATTTTTGGCAGCTGCAGAAAAATCTGGTCTGGAACTATTTTTGGGTTCATACCCCATTACTCCTGCTTCTGATATTCTTCATGAACTGGTAAAGCATAAACACTTTGGAGTTAAAACCTTACAAGCTGAAGATGAAATTGCAGGGATCACATCTGCCATTGGCGCCGCTTTTGCAGGCGATTTGGCCATTACAACAACTTCAGGTCCAGGTTTGGCTTTAAAAGGCGAAGCCCTGGGTCTTGCGATGATACTGGAATTACCATTAGTTGTTGTTAATGTTCAAAGAGGAGGCCCATCTACGGGTCTGCCTACTAAAACTGAACAGTCAGATTTGCTTCAGGCTCTTTATGGTAGAAATGGTGAGAGTCCGGTAATTATTATAGCAGCCAGTACTCCGTCTAATTGCTTTAATTATGCCTATCAAGCAGCAAAACTGGCCATTGAACATATGACTCCGGTCATCCTATTGACAGACGGTTATATTGCCAATGGTTCTGCACCCTGGAAAATACAATCAGTATCTGAAATGCCCGAGATAAAAAACAAACTAATAAAAGAAACAAAAGAAACATGGAATCCTTATGACAGAGATGAAGAAACTCTCGCGCGCGACTGGGCAATTCCCGGAACCTTTGGATTGGAACACAGAGTTGGTGGCCTGGAAAAAGATAAAGTGACTGGTCAGGTATCTTATAATCCTGAAAATCATGAACACATGACCAGCGTCAGAGCTGAAAAGGTAAAGAGAGTAGAGAATTATATCCCAAAACTTAAAACAGAATTTGCCGATGAAGGCGATTTACTGGTCATTGGATGGGGGGGCACTTATGGAACCTTATATTCTTCGGTAAAAGAATTAAAGCAGGAGGGCTATTCTTCCATCGGTCTTGCGCATTTTAACTATATAAATCCCTTGCCTAAGAATACGGAGGAGGTCTTAAAACGGTTTAAACGAATTATAGTGTGTGAATTAAATACAGGACAGTTTGCTTCGGTTTTAAGAATGAATTTTCATGGCTTTGAGTTTTTGCAATATAACAAGGTACAAGGATTGCCTTTTGGCAATAGTGAACTTATAGAGGAATTTAAAAAAATAATTAAATAGAAATGGAGACAACAGCAGCACCAAAATATACGTTTAAAGATTTTGCCAGTGACCAAGAAGTAAGGTGGTGTCCCGGTTGCGATGATTATGTCATCCTCCGCTCCATGCAAAAGGCACTTCCCGAAATGGGCCTTAAAAAAGAAGATGTGGTATTCATTTCCGGTATAGGGTGCTCTTCCCGTTTTCCATATTACATGAACACTTATGGTATGCATAGCATTCATGGCAGAGCCCCGGCAATTGCTTCGGGGGTTAAACTAGCCAATCCTGATCTAAGTGTTTGGATTATAACCGGCGATGGAGATTCAATGGCCATTGGTGGCAACCATTTTATTCACGTGCTAAGAAGAAACCTGGATTTGAATATTGTATTGTTCAATAATGAAATTTACGGATTAACCAAGGGGCAATTCTCCCCAACTTCACTTGTTGGGCAAAAGACAAAATCATCGCCTTATGGAAATACTCAACCACCATTTTTACCAGGGGAGTTGGCTATTGGTGCACAAGCTCGATTTTTTGCCAGAATTGGCGGAAATACTCCAAAAGAAATGACAGACATGTTCATTAAATCCGAAAAATTTAAAGGGACTTCTTTAATCGAGGTCCTTCAAAATTGCCCAATTTTCAATGACGGTTGTTTTTCAAAATATACAGATAAAGCCGTGAGAGAAGACAAACAATTATTTGTTGAACATGGAAAACCGATGATATTTGGTAAAGAACGAAACAAAGGACTGGTCTTAAACGGTTTAAAATTGGAAGTGGTGACCCTGGGAGAAAATGGAATTACCGAAGCGGATCTGCTTGTTCATGATGCTGAAGAACAAGATCCAACCTTACATCAAATGTTGGTAAGGTCTGAATATCCATTAGTAACCGGTATCATTAGAAGTTTTCCAGACGTTACTTTCGAAGAACGGGTTAATGCAGTAACGGCTGCTGTTAAGGCTGGTTCGAGCTTTGAAAAGACAGATGATTTGTTCTTCTCCGGGGAAACTTATGAAGTGAAATAACATAAATTAATGTATGGGTTCTGAAGCCATTATTGTATTTTTTCTTGCTGGAATTGTCCTGGTCGCAGGGGCTAATTTTTTATCAAATTTAATTTCACACAAGTCAGATAACCCTCAGAAACGGGAACCATACGAGAGTGGTATGACCACTATCGGCCCAACATGGGTTCAGTTTAAGGTGGGTTATTATTTATTTGCTATACTATTTTTGATTTTTGATGTCGAAGTTGCCTTTTTAGTTCCATGGGCCGTAGTGTTTAAAGATATTGGAGCAATTGCATTTTTTGAAATATTAATCTTTCTTGTCATTTTAGGTTTGGGCTTATTATATGCATGGAAAAAAGGAGCATTAAGATGGGAATAGATAAGACAAATGACCCCATGAGTCAGCCGGGTAAAGTGCCTGAAGACTTTCCGGGAAAAGTAATCCCCGCAGGTAACGGTGCCAATGTTATCGTGACCTCATTAGATAAAATAATTAACTGGGGCAGATCCAATTCCTTATGGTCTTTATACTTTGGAACAAGTTGTTGTGCCATTGAAATGATGCAGACCGGTGCATCGCGCCATGATTACTCCAGGTTTGGATTTGAAGTTGCCAGACCTTCACCCAGACAGGCCGATTTGATAATAATAGCAGGGACAATAGTTAACAAAATGGCCCCTGTACTCAGACGCTTGTACGATCAGATGGCTGAACCAAAATATGTTATTGCCATGGGAGCGTGTGCCATTTCGGGAGGTCCCTTTTTCTACAACACTTATTCAGTGGTAAAAGGTGCAGATCATGTTATCCCCGTTGATGTATATGTGCCTGGTTGCCCTCCCAGACCTGAAGCATTGTTAGAAGGTATGCTGATGCTGCAGGACAAAATAAGGACAGAAAATATGAAACATAAAATAAATCCAATTGACGGGTTTGATGAAGGCTTATAAAAAATAGATGAAGAACGAAGAATTACAGGAATTAATAAGCAGTTGGAGTCCCAATTTGGCATTTACTGACGAAGGGTCCCAATACCTCAATGTAACGGTTCCAATAGAAGAATTGCATGCCATCATGTTCAAATTGAAACATAATGATCAAACAAGTCTTGATTATTTATTTTGCTTAAGCGGTGTGGATTGGGGAGAAGAACTGGGTGTAGTTTACCATTTGGAATCCACAAACTTCAGACACAGCCTTGTAGTAAAAACGCAAACGGCAGAAAGAGAAAATCCTGTTATAGATTCGGTCTATGATATTTGGGCAACTGCTGAGTTTCA
>CBDTVT010000206.1:0-4504 GCA_965364275.1 uncultured Eudoraea sp.
TTTAATGTTGGTAGCGGCACTGTTCAATTTCAGGTAGATGCCGAAGCGTTAACTCCCGATGGGAAAATACCAGTAGAAATAGTTTATAATGGTGAGGTAATTTATACGGCTACAGATCTGTCCACCCAAATTACCCTGAAAGATTCTGGATGGATTGCTGCACGCTGTAAAGGAGCGCATTCTAATCCAATATATATCAATTTTGAAGGAAGACCAGCCGGGTATGCCGAACCTGCCGAAAAATTCATCAAGATTATAGAGCGTTTGGCCGAATGGGTGGAAACCAAAGCTCTTTTTTATGAAGAAAATCAAAAAAAAGCCGTTCTTGAAGTCATTGATCAGGGGAGAGATGTATATGAAAAAATCATTGAACAGGCTGGGGAATTGGGGAGGAGATAATAGTAACCATATGAAGATAAAAATTACACTCTTATTTCTTTTTTAGCATGCAAGCATAAAAAAGAACAGCATGTTCCTGTTGAAAATAAAGTTGAAGATCTTTGGTTAGATGAAACAACAATGTGTCTTCCTGTCACCCGAGAGTGGACCAATCGTGTAGAAGTAGCCGATATAAATGGAGATAATTTGCTGGATATTTTATTCGCGAATGGTGGCAACTATTCTGAACCAGGCCCACTGGAATACAGCCGTATCTTCATAAACCAGGGATTGGGAAAAAGATTTCAGGAAATTATTGATGAGGTATTCAAAGGGGCTGAGATTTTATTCGCTAACCCTTGTATTGCTTGGCCAAAATCACTTAACATACAAAACACCCACATTAGATAGAGTCACAGATGTTGCCATTGTCGGAGGTGGCACTTATCCACAACTCGGAGAAATATCACTTTCCCATAAGGGCGTTTTATTTTTGGACGAGCTACCGGAATTTAAAAGAGGGGTTTTGGTAATAATTAATGAGGTCTTTAATTCAATGGATACCCATGATCCTTTGGTAATCCTATTTTCTTGATAAAATCGCTCCAGCGTGAATCGCCATACATGGGTTTGAAAGATGGATAGGTAAGTGCTTCAACTAAAACCGGGTCCTTAATTTCAAAAGCTTTGTTTAACCATTTAAAGGATTGGTCATAATCTCCCCTAAATGCATATAGATCTGCAATATTTGAAGGTTCCTTATCGCCGTATTTTTCCAGGAATTCTGCAAATAATGCGTCGGCCTCTGTATTCCGACCTAACGCATATAGGATAAAATTTCGCCCATAAAGACTGAAAAACTCATTTTTTTCCAGTTCAATTTCTGCAATGGCTTCATCATTTCTACCTTGTGCCAATCGAATTTTGGTAATCATGTAATGAAAAATTTGCCAATTTGGAAAATATAATTCGAATATTTTAAATGCCTCTTCCGCCTCCTCTAAACGATTCAATCTATAATAAGCATGACCTAAATTAAAGTAATTAGCATAAACTAAAGGATCCACCTCAATGGCCTTTTTGAGTAAATCTACAGACTTCTCCAGATCTCCAAAAGTCATATTTGCAGCAGTACCCATAATAACGCCATCATTAGGAATTAATTCAAGTGCTTTGTTCATGTTTTTCGCTGATTCCTCAAAATCCCAATTCAGTTCTTGTAAACTTGATAAAGTGGCGTAAGAATATCCCGAATCAGGGTCCAAATCAATAGCTTTATACGCAGCATCTAATCCTAAAGAAATTCCCTCTTCTGGTTCACGAACACTAAAATTGTATGTACCTGTATTGTATATTCCCGCTAATAAACACCATGCAGAGGCATAAGTTGAATCAAGGGCAATTGATTCTTTTACTTTGGTTTCGGCCTCAATATAAGCTTCTTTCGTATTTTGTTTAGTTAAATGATTAGCCTGAAGATATAAATTATAGGCTTCAGGATCTAAAGTATGGGACTTCAATGGTTGACCTAAAAGCGATAGCTTTAATTCCTTACTGACCATGGCAGCTATCTCATCCTGAATCTTAAAAATACTGTCTAATTTCCGGTCGTAGGTATGTGACCACTCATGAGCACCAGAACTGGTATTAATCAATTGGGCCGTTACACGTATCATATTGCCCGCTTTGCGAATGCTGCCCTCCAAAATATGAGTAACTTTGAGTTCATTGCCTATCTCAGTTGCCTTTGTATCCTTACCTTTATAAGAAAATGAAGAGGTGCGGCTTATCACCTTGAGTTCAGGAATTTTGGCAAGGAGATTCAATAATTCTTCACTTATACCATCAGAAAAATATTCATGATCCTGTTTCGGGCTCATATCGGCAAAGGCCATGACTGCGATAGAATGATCACCATACTCAACAACTTGTGCAGAGTCTTTGGTGAATCGATCTACTAAAAGAACAATAATAGCCAAAGTAAGCGTGGTGATGATCAGCTTATTAAGACGAGACCCTGTTTTTGTAGAAATGGACTGTTCCGGTTCAACATCGATTGTTTTTTTGATGCCCTCTGGTGTAAATTCATAAACCCACGCAAAAATCAGCCACACGGGAAAGCCAACGGCTAATATCACCAAAGCCCATTTTAGAAAATAATCCGGTGCCCCAAATGCAGGCAGTACGGTTGAAAGAACCTGCGTAGTTAACCAGGCTACTACCAAATATGCTAATGCAGACTTAATGACATTACGTCGCTTTAGTTCGTTAAAATAGTCATTGAATTTCATTTATATTCTGTTAAAATCTAAAAATACAAAAAATAAGATGAGGCCTTCTTTTGTGGTTAAATCCTACGCTCGCATTAGCGTTGGGTACGGGAGCCTGGATAGGGAAGAATGATTGAGCTAAGAGCAAGCACCACCCCGATAGTCATCGGGGCCAAGCACCAAATCCCAAAGAATTGATGGAAGTACCTACTCTTTTTGAATTTGGTCCCGATAACTATCGGGATGTAGTTTGGAATTTATGGAAGTGAGGGTTTGTTGGGGTAACTTAAATGTTAGACCTCCACATTGTAGAGAGTGACATAAGTTTTGGAATTATGTTTTGATGAAAAAGGACATTATGGGTTTCCAAAATAGGTATGTATTAATTCTTTGTATCGAACCTCCCCACGCAATAATTGTATATCCGGATGGAGTTTTATCCATACCAGGTTTTTATAGCCATTCTCAAGTGCTTTTTCCAAATAGTCAAGGGCTTCACTTTTCCGGTCCTGAACTGCCAATAATTGAGCAAATTCAAAGTAAATCGGTACCTTCTGTTCCAATGCTCGTTTTCCAATTTCCCAACCAGCAGCTTTATCTCCAAGTCGCGTAAGTACTATGCCATTATAAATATATGATTTTGGGTCATCCGAATTTTCATCCAGCCAGCTTTCGGCTATTTTTCTATATTCAAGAAAATGACTCCTGGCGGATTCACTCTGACCGATTAAATTGTAATTAACTCCAAGGTCATAGTGGGGAGAAGATTCTTTCGGATTTTTCCGGAGGATTGTCTTCAAAACGTCAATGGCTTTATCAAATTTTCCCTGAAGCCGATAGACATGAGCCAATCGGTACTGATTCATCAAAAAGTTTGGATCTAAATTACCCGCTTTAAGATAAGCCGCCTCTGCTTTCACAAAATCATTTTTACCTACATAAGCAGAGCCGAGATAAAAATGACCCCAGGGATTATCAGGGGCATATTTAATCATGCGATTAGACCATGTTAAGGCAGAATCAATTTGAGCTAAATATTCCAGATATATCCAGTTTATACCACTATTAGTAAGCATCATATATGGATTAATCTGAAGTGTGGTTTTATATTCATCCAAGGCCTTATCATACTGACCCTGTTTTTGAAAATACCATCCCAGGTTATTATGAGCGGCAGGATCATCAGGATATAGTCCAAGTCGTTTTTCTGTATATCCGATACCCTTGTCCAGGTCGTTTTCAACATTTACGGCGTAAAAAGCAAGAATGCCAAATTTTTCCCTGTCGGTAAGATTATCTATGGATACAATAGCTTTATCTAGCCATTTGCGCCCCTCCTTTCGATCAAATTTTTCAAAAAGTAAATTTCCCAGGGAAGCCTTCGCCGCGGTAAAATTACTATCAAGACGAATTGCATTCTCATAATGAATTCTAGCCTTTTTAAAGTCCAGGCGCAGATGACTTTCAATGCCCAGTGAATACTGTTTAAGTGCTCCTAATGAGGAAGTAGTAACTTTCTTAAGAGGTTTACTCTGGTTTAAGATCCTAAAACTCGATTCTCCAAGGCTTCGTCGTATCTTTCTACTTAACTGATCCAACTTTTCAATAATCTCATCCTGGCTATCGGCATAAAGAACTTCAGACTTTAGGTTATTCGCTGTTTGGGCTTCAAGGATTTTAGCAGTAAGAATATACTGGGTGCCCACCCTGCTAATAGTTGGCACTACAAAAATTTCTACCCATTCGCGAATTGCAATTTCCCTACCGGTCTCTTCGTCAATATTCGTGCTATTTTCCTTTTCCATTCGCTTTAAAGTCTCAATCATTCGCTGCCTGGTCATCACATTTAAATATCG
>CBDTVT010000207.1:0-4488 GCA_965364275.1 uncultured Eudoraea sp.
AGCAAATTTTTCAAAAAGGTGGCCTATTAGTAACAATCCTATCACGGTTTCCCAAATTGCAAGTAAGAGTATCGATATTTCAGGTACCAGAAATCCAAATGTCAAGCGGCTTATTGTGGCCTTAGCAAGGTCCTCAGCCGGACTCACACCGGCGAAGAATTTCAGCATACCAAACCATAGATATACGATACCAATAGTTACCGATATTAAGTTGATTTTTTTATTCCTGCTTATTAAACGTGTTACTAGTTCCTTCATTTTTTTTCTAAAAAAGCTAAACTAAGTATCCCAATTAAACTAAAAAGTGACAAATGTCACTTTTTTCTAATTTTTTTTCACTTTTTATGTTCATTTTACTGTAAGAACCGTTTACTGCCAGGTAATGCATTAAATAGAGCTGGTCGTTATTCCCGATTTTACAGTCGAAAAGGGCAAATTTTAACAAACGGCGTACGTTATCTGATCTTCATTGTCAAGTCTTAATCCCACGAGTATTTTTTTTTTGACCAGGCGAATAGATGCTGTTACAATGATTAAGATCATTTGTGTTAATTAACAATGCACCTAGTTTTGTTTTTTAATAGATAATCATCAGAGATCAAAGAACTATCCTGGAGAACTGTATATGATCATCTTAATTAATTGTTATGAGAGATTCACCCTTAAACACATTAATTGTAGAAAATTCAAAAGTGCATTGTAAAATCATCGCCCGGATGGTGAGGAATCATGATGATCTGAATCTGGTGGCAGCAAGCGGTAATGCCATAGACGCCAATAGAATCATTAAAAACCATAAAATAGATTTACTTCTTCTCGATATTGAAATGCCTTTTATTGATGGTTTCCATCTTCTGGAATCTTTAGATCAGAAAATAGAGGTCATAATAATATCCGGTAATTCCAATTATGCCCTAAAGGCCTTTGACTATGGCGTAACAGACTTTTTGTTAAAACCTTTAAATAGTGATCGTTTTGACAATGCCATCGTGAAAGTGCTAAAAAAACATTACAACAAGGGAAATAAAATTGAAGAAGATCTGGATTTTTTGATGGTGCGGAGTAATATGAAAAACAAGAGGATTAATATAAAGGAAATTAAATGGGTCGAGGCCTTAGGCGATTACATAAAGATAATCACAGATAAAGAAAAAGTTATTGCTCTGAGTACTATGAAATCAATTTCGGACAAGCTGTCGAATGACAAATTTCTTAGGATTCATAGATCATATATTGTAAATTTAGACAAGGTTGAAAAATTCGGCTGTATATCTGTGGAGATAGATGAACATCAAATACCCATGAGTAGAAAGCAAAAACCTAAACTTGAATTTCTTTTGGAAAAAGTTAATAGTTAGCAAGTTAATTCAGCCCCAACAACCCAAAATAAGCTTAATGAGATACATTCCTTTTTCGTTTAGATTTCTTTTTAGCTTAATTATAATTTCTGCCTTTGTAGGCTGTAATGATGGCCCGGAAAAGATATTGCCTTTAAAAGTAACCATTACAGAATCTGTATATTCCTCGGTAACCATTCAACCTGATAGCCTGTATCAGGTATACGCGGCTGTAGGAGGTATTCTGGATAAAAATTTTGTTGACGAGGGCGATTCCGTGTCCAAAGGTACACCTGTAGCTCAAATCATTAATAATGCCCCAAAGCTAAACACCGAAAATGCCAAACTAAATCTTGAATTAGCAAGAGAGAATTACAGCGGTAGTAATGCCATAATAAGGGCGTTACTTGATGAAATTAATGCCGCAGAACTTAGATATAAGAATGATTCTGTAAATTTCTGCAGACAACAAAACCTCTGGGAACAAAATATAGGATCCAAAGTAGAATACGAAAATCGAAAACTGACTTATGAATTGTCAGCTAACAATTTGGCTTTACTTAAAGGTAATTTTGAACGAACAAAGTCAGAATTAAACACAAAATTAAAGCAGGCAGAAAACAAATACCAAACCTCTTTGATTGCAACCGAAGATTTTACAGTACAAAGTAAAATCAATGGAAAGCTCTACGCACTTTACAAAAATCAGGGCGAAATAATTAATACGATGGAGCCTATTGCAGCTATAGGAAGTGCAGATGATTTTGTAATTGAATTGTTAGTTGATGAGGTTGATATTGTTAAGCTGAAAATTGGTCAAACAGCTTTAATTACACTTGATGCTTATGGGTCAAAAGTATATTCTGCAATCATTAACAAGATTTATCCAAGAAAGGATGAGCGGTCCCAGACTTTTAAAATCGAAGCCAAATTCAATGACCCTCCGGAAATACTTTATCCAGGTCTGGCAGGTGAAGGCAATATTATTGTTTCCCAAAAAGAAAATGCCCTAACTATTCCCAAAGCATATCTTATAGGCGAAAACCAAGTAAAAACAGAAGAGGGGATTGTGGAAATTATAACGGGCATACAAGATATGGAACGCATTGAAGTTCGATCAGGTCTGGATGCTGAAACCTACGTATTTAAGCCAGAACAATGACAAATTGGAAAGTCATACTAGGTATTGCCAAAACACATCTGCTAACAAAGTTGAAGTCTACAGTAACGGCTTCGCTCGGAGTTACTTTTGGTATTGGGGCCTATATTACGTTGGTAAGCTTTATGACGGGTTTAAATGGAATGTTAGATGATCTTGTTCTTAACCAGACCCCACATATTCATATGTATAATGAAATTGAACCTTCCGCGGAACAGCCAATTTCATTATATAAAAAATTTGATGGAGGCTTAAATGTTGTGCACTCCATTAAGCCTAAACAAGGCCAGCTAAAAATACATAACGCCCTTCCTATATTACATTATTTAAAAGATCAGGAAAATGTGAAAGGTGCAACACCCCAACTCCGTTCCCAGATATTTTATTTATCGGGCTCCATTGAACTTGGTGGTAACCTTGTGGGAATAGATATTATGGAGGAAGTACGCTTATCAAATATTCAGGATAATATTGTTGAAGGAAGCCCGGAGGCACTCAAAAATACAGACAATGGTATTTTACTCGGATCTGGCCTTGCCAAAAAAATGTCACTGAGCGTTGGCAACCGAATACAAATCAGTACTGTTAAGGGAACTGTTTTTCCCTTAAAGATAGTTGGGATCTATCAAAGCGGTATTGCGGAAATAGACAATGTTCAAAGTTTTGCAAATCTTAAAACCGTACAGAGAATACAAGGAGAAGCCGAAAATTATATTACAGATATCAATATTAAACTCTATGACATCGCAGAAGCTGTACCCATGGCCAGGCAGTTGGAAAAACAGTTTAAAATTAAAGCAACTGACATAAATGAAGCAAATGCTCAGTTCGAAACGGGAAGTAATATTCGCAATATTATAACCTACGCCGTTTCAATAACCCTGCTCATTGTGGCAGGCTTCGGAATTTATAATATTCTGAATATGCTTATTTATGAAAAAATGAAAGACATTGCCATCCTGAAGGCAACAGGATTTTCGGGAAAGGATGTGCAACTTATATTTATGAGTCAGGCCATGATAATTGGTGTAGCCGGAGGAATTATCGGGTTAATAATAGGCTTTTTCTTATCCAGAGTTATTGATAATATACCTTTCGAAACCGAAGCGCTACCTACAATAAGTACATTCCCGGTAAATTATAACCCAGGCTACTATGTTATTGGAATTGTATTTGCGCTAATTTCTACATTTATTGCCGGATACTTACCCTCAAATAAAGCTAGAAAAATAGATCCTGTGCGTATAATTCGCGGAACCTAATTAACGATTATGGGAACGGTACTGGAAACCAAAACTATTAATAAGCATTTTAGAAAGCCCGTAGATTTTCATGTCCTAAAAGATATTTGCTTTAAGGTGAAAGTAGGAGAGTTTGCCTCTATAATGGGTAAATCGGGTTCCGGAAAATCCACCCTGCTTTATATCCTTTCCACCATGGATACAGACTATGAAGGTGAGTTATTTTTAAATGAAGAACTCATAACAGGGAAACCGAATAAGGATTTGTCGCAAATTAGGAACAGGCATATCGGTTTTGTATTTCAATTTCACTATCTGCTATCGGAATTCACTGTCCTGGAAAATGTTATGCTTCCTGCTAAAAAACTGGCAGTCAAAACCTATGAAGAAATTGAACACGATGCGATGGAAAAATTAAATATGCTGAATATAGGAAATTTGGCAAAAAAAAGAGCTTCGCGGGTTTCTGGTGGAGAAAAACAACGTGTGGCTATTGCAAGAGCACTTATCAATAATCCCGATATCTTAATGGGTGATGAGCCTACGGGTAATCTTGACAGTTATAATGCTGAAAATGTTTTCCAAATATTTAAGAGGTTAAAGGAAGAGGAAGGACTTTCTTTATTGGTTGTTACACATGATTTAGATTTTGCAAAACGTACGGATCGGATAATTGAAATGGAAGATGGCATCATTCTTCACTGAATTTGAATTGCTATATCCTAACTTTAAGAATTAAAACAAAGTATCG
>CBDTVT010000208.1:0-4442 GCA_965364275.1 uncultured Eudoraea sp.
CATGCAAATAGTGATAAACATACCACCAACAAAAGATTTTATGAAGTGGTTTTTGGCATAAAAATCATCGGTAAAGAAGACCTTGCTGTATTCCTTTAATTCTTCCGAATTAATAAACTCCGTGAAACTCCAGCCCAATTTTGAAATAATAAAGTAAATAGATAACCCTACAGACAGAAGCATAAAAAGGGTCTGCAGCGTGTCTGTCCAAACTATTGTTTTAATTCCCCCTCGAAAAGTATATATCCATATTAATAGAATAGATAAGACTACTGTAAGCTCAAAAGGAACATTCCAGGCGTCAAATACAAACTGTTGTAGCACTATAGCTACCAAAAACAACCGGAAAGAGGCTCCTAACACCCTGGAAATAAAGAAAGATAAAGCACCTACTTTATAACTGACAATTCCAAAACGCTCTTTAAGGTATTCATAAATTGAGATAACATTCAAGCGGTAATAGATAGGCATAAGTATAAAAGCAACAACAAAATATCCTACCAAGTACCCGAAAACAACCTGCATATAACTAAACTGGGAACTTTCTACCCAGCCGGGAACGGATATAAAAGTGACACCGGATAATGAAGCGCCAATCATACCAAAAGCTACCAAATACCACGGTGACTGTTTTCCTGCTTTAAAAAAATCAGCATTGGAATCGTTTTTTCCGGTGAAGTAAGAGATAAGCAATAGCAAGAAGAAATAACCGCCAATAAGAAGCAGAATATGCGATGCTGTCATAAAAATAAATTACTAGCGCAAAGTACAAAAACTTAAAACATTATGTAATTTTGCTTTTATGGAATTTTCATCTAAACTCTTAGAAAATGCGGTTTACCATATGTCTCAGTTACCGGGAATTGGAAAACGTACTGCTTTGCGGTTAGTCCTCCACCTATTAAACCAGCCAGGGGAACAAACTTCAGATTTATCTAGTTCACTTCTGGCGCTTAGAGAGGAAATTAAATTTTGCTCAAATTGCCATAATATATCAGATGTAGCACTATGTCAAATTTGTGCAAACCCTAAAAGGGAGGAAGATTTAGTTTGTGTAGTTGAGGATATTAGAGATGTAATGGCCATTGAAAACACTGGTCAATACATAGGGTTATACCATGTGCTTGGGGGCAAAATATCTCCTATGGAAGGTATTGGTCCACAGAATTTAACCATTTCCTCTTTAATCTCAAAAGTAAGTCAAAATCAGATAAAGGAACTGATATTTGCACTGAGCTCTACCATGGAAGGTGATACTACTAACTTTTATATATATAAGCAATTAAAGCCTTTTGATATAAAAATCTCTACAATTGCCAGAGGTATTTCGGTAGGTGATGAATTGGAATATGCAGATGAAGTGACATTGGGAAGAAGCATTCTTAACAGAATTCCATTTGAAGGTTCCTTGAAGGCTACATGAAGATAATTCATACAATAAATTTAAATAAAGGGACGTTTTTTTAGTATTTTTGCAAAATATTTATTCAAAAAAGCACTTTAAATAGTAATATGGCAAAATTTGAATTGAAATTGCCGCAAATGGGTGAAAGTGTTGCAGAAGCAACCTTAACTGCTTGGTTAAAGGAGGTAGGCGATACAATAGAAATGGATGAGGCGGTTTTTGAAATTGCTACAGATAAAGTAGACTCTGAAGTACCCAGCGAAGTTGAGGGTGTGTTGCTGGAGAAACTTTTTGAGATAGACGATATCATTAAAGTTGGACAGACGGTGGCTGTTATAGAAATGGAAGGAGGATCGGAGTCCGCAGGAGCCACCCATGCAGACCAAAAAGAAGAATTGACTGAAATTCTTCCAGAGGAAATAGCCGTCTTAGAAGAAAAAGTGGCCAATGTTCAGGAACTTGTTGGCAGCTCTGCTCCAAGTTTAGCCGATACCACTCGCTTCTATTCTCCCCTTGTTAAAAATATTGCCAGAGAAGAAGGCATAACAACAGCAGAACTGGATAGTATAGAGGGTACAGGTAAAGAAGGCCGGGTTACCAAAAATGATATTTTGGCCTATATAAAAAATGGGAAGCCTGAAATCACTCCTGTTGTAAAACCTATTGTAACGCCAGTGAAGGCAGCTGAACCTTTAAAGCAAGAAACGGCTGTTAGCACAGAACCGCATCAGGTTACCAGGGTACAGTCTAATGGTGAAGATGAGATTATTCCATTGACAAGGTTGGGTAAACTTATTGCCCATCATATGATAGAGAGTATCTCTACTTCAGCACACGTACAAAGTTTTATTGAAGTAGACGTTACCAAGGTGGTTGCGTGGAGGAATAAGGTTAAGGATGCTTTCCAGAAAAGTGAAGGAGAGAAGTTAACATTTACGCCTATTTTTATGGAGGCTGTTGCAAAGGCCTTAAAGAAATACCCAATGGTCAATATTTCAGTTGATGGGGAAACAGTGATACGGAAAAAGAATATTAATATTGGGATGGCTGCTGCATTGCCCGATGGAAATCTGATTGTTCCTGTAATAAAAAATGCAGATCAGCTGAATTTGGTTGGAATGGCCAAAGTAGTCAATGATCTTGCCAGCAGGGCAAGAAACAATGCGCTAAAACCAGATGAAGTAAAAGACGGCACCTATACAGTCACAAACGTGGGCTCTTTTGGAAGTGTTTTTGGAACTCCAATTATTAATCAACCACAAGTGGCAATATTGGCCTTGGGAGCCATTCGAAAGATGCCGGCTGTTATAGAAACAGCGGAGGGCGACTTTATTGGTATCCGTAGCAAAATGTTTCTTTCACATAGTTATGATCATCGCGTTGTAAATGGGGCTCTCGGCGGTATGTTCGTTAAAACCGTTGCAGATTATCTTGAGGCCTGGGATATTGATAGGGAGATTTAGTCTTTTTTTAGAGGTTACTGAATGTGAAATATTTAGATTTTTATTTCAATACTGCCATCTTTAATACTTTTAGACCAAATGTTAATTGGATTGCCTTTATTTAAAATCTCTTAAAATAAAAGATAGGTTTTAAGTCCTGTTTAACTTTATTTTAAAAACTATCTTTGCCTAAATAGCCCACAAAAATGGAACTAAAACTCAGCAAACCCATATGTTTTTTTGATTTGGAAACTACTGGCACCAATGTCGCCAAAGACCGAATCGTTGAAATTTCCATTCTGAAAGTATATCCTAATGGCAATAAAGAAAGCAAGACCTGGCTAGTTAATCCTGAAATGACCATTCCTGATGAGGTAGTTGCAATTCATGGTATTTCTAATGATAAAGTTGCCAATGAACCTACATTTAAGGAATTGGCCAGAGAAATTTTTAACATAATAAAAGACTGTGACCTGGCTGGTTTTAATTCGGATCGCTTTGATATCCCACTTCTGGCTGAAGAAATGCTTCGTTCAGAAGTTGATTTCGATCTAAAAAACATGTTATCCGTAGATGTTCAAACCATTTTTCATAAGATGGAAAAACGTACCCTGGAGGCAGCATATAAATTTTATTGCGATAAAGACCTAAATAATGCTCATAGTGCTGAAGCTGACACTATGGCTACTTACGAAGTCCTTCTTTCTCAGTTAGACCTCTACCCAGAGCTTGAAAACAACATAAAGAAGCTGTCTGATTTTTCAAGACGGAAACAGTCTGTAGATTTTGCAGGTTTTATTGTTTTGGATGAAAATAGGGAAGAAATATTTTCATTTGGGAAACATAAGGGTAAAAAAGTACTGGAAGTACTGGACCAGGAACCAGGATATTTTGGATGGATTCTTAATGCTGATTTTCCACTTTATACAAAAAAGGTACTTACTCAAATAAAACTAAGTCAGCTGAATAATAAATTAAGCTAAAATATTTAGGAAATTATAGATGAAAATCATTTGTATTGGTCGTAATTATGTTGATCATATAGAGGAACTTGCCAATGAAAGGCCCAAGGATCCGGTGGTATTTATCAAGCCCGATTCTGCAGTTCTTCCAAAAGAACAAGATTTTTATATCCCGGAGTTCTCAAGTGAAATCCATTACGAAATAGAAGTTTTGGTAAAAATTAAAAAAGTTGGTAAACATATTAATGAGAAATTTGCCCATACCTATTATGATGAGATTGGGCTTGGGTTAGATTTTACAGCCAGGGATCTGCAATCCAAGTTAAAAGATAAAGGTCTTCCCTGGGAAATTTCTAAAGGTTTTGACGGTTCGGCTGTAATTGGAAAATGGGTGGATAAGAAAAAATTTAAAGACTTGCACAAACTGAATTTTTCACTTTCCAAAAATGGGGCTATTGTCCAAAAGGGGAATACAGCTTTAATGCTATGGAACATAGATTCACTAATTTCATATGTCTCTAAATTCTTTATGTTAAAAAAGGGAGATATAATTTTTACCGGAACTCCCGCTGGTGTTGGTAAAATAAGTACAAATGATTCCCTTTCGGCTATGCTTGAAGGTGAAGAATTACT
>CBDTVT010000209.1:0-4389 GCA_965364275.1 uncultured Eudoraea sp.
ACTTTACCCGAATGGATTAAGAATTATAAGTCTGCACCTAAAGATTCAAAAGAAGCTCAAATGGTTGCTTCCATTTCAAAGGCCCTTGCTAATTTGCCAGTTCCTCAGCTCGAGGGAAGTAACAGTTGGGTAATAGCCCCTGCAAAAACCAAATCGGGTAAAGTAATCCTGGCAAATGATCCACACATTGAATTTGCCCAACCATCCGTATGGTACGAGGCACATATAAGTACCCCGGGCTATGAAAAATATGGTTATCACATGGCGGGCATACCTTTCCCGATTTTAGGACATGATAGAAATCTGGCTTACGGGATTACAATGTTTGAAAATGATGACGTTGATTTTTATTATGAGGAGACTCATCCTACTGACAATACAAAATACAAAACCAAAGAGGGTTGGAAGAATTATGAAATTGTTTCGAAAATCATTAAAATTAAAGATAGTACTGATGTAACCTTGAGTTATAAAAAAACACATCATGGACCAGTATTGGACAGTATATCCAAAAACATTAGTGGTAACCTATCTATTAGTATGTCCTGGATCTATCCAAAATTGGAAAACAAGGTACTAGATGCATTTTATGAGATAAGCCATGCTAACAATATCACCGAATTTCAAAAGGCACTACCAAACATACATGCTCCCGGTCTGAACATTATGTATGGCGATAAAGAAGGTAATGTGGCCTGGTGGGCAGTGGCAAAGTTGTACCAGATGCCAGACAGTGCTCAGACCAAGTTAATTATGGATGGTAGTTCCGGCGCTTATGAGCCAGTGCGTTTTCTGGATTTTAGTGAAAACCCATCTTCCGTTAATCCGCCCTGGAACTATGTATACTCCGCCAATAACCAGCCCGATTCCATTGCCGGGATGCAATACCCGGGTTACTATTTACCTGAGAACAGGGCAAAACGCATTGTTCAATTATTAGAAGAGAAGGATGATTGGGATAAAAATTCTATGATGGATATGATTACAGATGCTACCTCTTCTGTAAATCCCGAAATTATAACAAACCTTACCAAACTGGTTGATGTAAAACAATTAAGCGAGGAAGATATTAACCTTCTGGATAAACTAAGCTCCTGGGATGGAGATTCTCCCTTAAATAGTGTGGAAGCCACTATATTTCACAGATGGATATACTTCTTCTTAAGCAATACTTTTGAAGACGAACTTGGGCCCGAACTTTTTCAACAATTTTTAACTACCCATTTTCATAAACGGCTGATAGCTCCGATGGCTCAGAAAAAAGTATCAGTTTGGTGGGATAATACCCAAACTGAAGAGACTATAGAAAGCAAGAAAGATATCGTTCTAAACTCCTTTGTAATGGCCTTGAAATCATTAAAAGAGGAGTTTGGGGACAGAAGTTCCCAATGGACGTGGGACAAAGTACACACGCTGGAGCATGGACATCCAATAGGACAGGTTGAAATGTTCCGTTCTTTTTTTAATGTTGGACCTTACCCTGTGCATGGAACCAGAGAGGTTATAAACAATATGTTCTTTCCGTATACTTCAGATGGCCAGAATAAAGTAAGTGTAGGGCCATCTACAAGACGTATTGTTGACTTTTCGGATATAGAGAATAGCATGAGTATTTTGCCTACCGGCCAGTCCGGGAATCCCTTAAGTCCTCATTATAAAGATCAGGCACAAATGTTTATTAATGGTGAATTCAGAAAAATGATGATGAATAAGGAGGAAATTATAACTACTTCAAAGTCTTTACTTCAGTTTTCACCGAAAGAAAATTAAACCTTCCATACTAATTATCTATGAGATAACGCTTTGTCTGCAGTCATTATGCAGCGAAGAACATTATCTATGTCCTTACTAAAAAGTTGAGGTTTAGCATAGATAAATAAGGATGCTTTCAAAAGTTTATGGTAGTGCCGTTTTTGGAGTTGAAGCAACTACCATAGCTGTTGAAGTGAATGTGGATAGGGGAATAGGCTATCACTTAGTTGGTTTGCCCGACAATGCCATTAGGGAAAGTAATTTTAGAATTGCCGCAGCCTTAATCAATAATGGCTATAAAATTCCGGGAAAAAAAATTACCATCAATATGGCCCCGGCCGATTTAAGAAAAGAAGGCTCGGCATATGATCTCACCCTTGCCCTTGGTATCCTTTCAGCCTCGGGCCAAATTATGGCAGAGGAATTAGAGCGATATATCATTATGGGTGAAGTTTCTCTAGACGGTAGCCTTCAGCCCATAAAAGGCGCTCTGCCTATTGCTCTAAAAGCGAGGGAAGAAGGTTTTAAAGGGTTTATTCTTCCTAAAGTAAACTCGCGTGAAGCAGCCATTGTGGAAGGTCTGGAAGTATTTGGGGTTGAAAAGATAGCTCAAGTTATTGCTTTCTTTGATAAAGGGGTTCCTTTAGAACAGACCCATGTGGATATTAGTGCTGAGTTTTATAAAAATCTGGAGTTCCCTGAACATGATTTCTCGGACGTCAAAGGACAGGAAAGTATAAAACGTTGTATGGAGATTGCCGCCGCCGGCGGGCATAATATTATTCTGATTGGACCACCTGGTGCAGGAAAAACCATGCTTGCTAAACGATTACCCTCTATTTTACCACCTATGACTTTGCAGGAAGCTTTGGAAACTACTAAAATACATAGTGTGGTGGGTAAGATTAAAAACATGGGATTAATTTGTCAGCGGCCTTTCAGAAGCCCGCACCATACTATTTCAGATGTAGCCCTCGTCGGAGGTGGTGCCTATCCGCAACCGGGAGAGATTTCCCTGTCACATAACGGTGTGCTATTTTTGGATGAGCTACCGGAATTTAAACGAGGTGTTCTGGAAGTTATGCGGCAACCTTTGGAAGATCGGGAAGTCACAATTTCGCGAGCTCGGTTCACAGTTAACTATCCAAGCAGTTTTATGCTGGTGGCCAGTATGAATCCAAGTCCGTCTGGCTATTTCAACGATCCGGATGCACCTGTGACGTCTTCTCCCATGGAAATGCAGCGATATCTGGGAAAGATCTCAGGGCCGTTGTTAGACCGAATTGACATCCATATAGAAGTGACCCCGGTACCTTTTGAAAAACTTTCTGAAGACCGAAAAGGGGAGGGGAGCATGGCTATACGTAAAAGGGTGACTGCAGCACGTGAGATCCAGACAGTGCGATTTGAAGGTTCAGAAACGGTACATTACAATGCCCAAATGAATACCAAACAGATCAGGGCGCATTGCCGTTTAGATGCTGCATCCCTGAGTTTATTAAAAAATGCTATGGAACGACTTAATCTTTCTGCCCGCGCCTATGACCGTATCTTAAAAGTGGCAAGGACTATTGCTGATCTGGAAAACTCCCAAGACTTGAACGGAAGCCATATTGGTGAGGCCATTCAATATAGGAGCCTGGATAGGGAAGGGTGGTTGGGATAGATGAAAATTACAAATAACAAATAACAAATAACAAATTCCAATTAATTATTGGCATAACCACTCATTTGGAAATTAGTACTTGTAGTTTGGAATTTAATTAAAAAGTGGTGGTTGGCTCTTTTTAATATTTGATAGAGTAGGAGATTGGCAGCTGTAATTATACCTGTTGTTAGCCTTTCTCTATTCTTTTTTGCTCTTAGTCAAGCGAATTATTTTTTGTGATATAATCTGTAATGAGTCTAACGTATTTTTATAAGAAGTTACAGACCAGGCATGATTATCCAAAATGTTCTCAAATTCGTTTTGAGAGAACAACTTAAGGTTATTGCTTTTGAGTCTTGACTTTTCTTTCCATTGTAAGAAACCGTAACTATCAATATTTTTGAGGGATCCATTTTTAGTAAGATATGGAATGAACGAGTTTTGAGTCATATGGTCTAAACCTTCCACTGCTTCTTCCTTCACTTTAAGACCAGCGGTCCATTCAAATAAGGCATTCTTAAGTGAGTCCGATGTGATAAGGTCTAATTTACCAGAGGCGATAATTTCGGAAAATACGTTTTCAGTTGGTCTAAAATCATAAACATCGATGGCAATATACAAAAGACTGTCGATATTATATTTTGCAATTTCGTTTTCAGATTGTCCCATTAATGACATTAAGAAATTTATTGATTTTTTAACTTCTTGATATTGAATTCTATGTTTATTTAGTAACTTATTATTTTTAATGATCTCATTGTTAAGGTTAGACATAATCACCTTTTCTTGTTTCAATTCCTTTTGGTGTTCATTCCAATTATTAATCTGCAGTGCTATCAAAATCCCAATGACCACAAGAAGTATTTCCCCAAAAGCATAGCGGGCATATTTGAGTGGTTTATTCTCATCAGCCAGTTTTTTGCGGATTTTACGGAAGAAGTTGATCATAGCTAGTGGCTTTTCCCCTCCTGGGAGGGGTTAGGGGTGGG
>CBDTVT010000210.1:0-4289 GCA_965364275.1 uncultured Eudoraea sp.
CACTGGCATCGAGTTTATACCTGAAAATTTCCTCGTCTGATGACGCATATAAATAATTTTTATCCAGGTACATCCCGGTTCCACCATAATCTGCAAAACCTTTTTTTGCATCAGCTATCCCATCACCATCCCGGTCTTCAAGATAAATTATGCCTTCTCCATCAATTGGTTTTCTTAACTTCAGGTAAACGCCCCCATTAGAATTAACAGCAATATGACGAGGTTTCCCAAGGGAATCGGCAACCTTTATTACCCCAAAGCCATCCGGAACGGTTATACCTTCGTTATCAGGACTTATATTTAAAACAACTGCCTTTTCTGACTTTTCCTGCTTCTCTTTACAGGCAGAAAATGCCAGGACTAGAATGAAGAGAAAAAGCCATTTAGCTCGTAAATCAAATAATTTATAAGTAGTTCTGAACATAATAATTGAATTTATGGTCTTTAAGATATAATATTACTTTCTTTTTATGCGATTCCAATAGACATAAAATGTTTGTGAGGAAATTTGGTTTTTTAGAAAATCAGGTTTAGGTCAAATCTACCTTCTTCCCTATTTTGACGGCCTTGAAAATAGCATCAATAATTTTCATGTCCTTAACCCCTTCTTCTCCATTTACAGGAATAACAGGCTCTTTATTTTCTAAAATAATGCCCGCCATTTCATCCATCTGCACAGTCTGGTGGGTTATGTGGGTTGCAGTCAATTCTCCCTTGTTGGTTCGTGCTTTAATGGGGCCATAACCTGTAGACGGCTGCATTTCCGCCCATCCGTCTATGCCGTTAAGGTAAAATCTATCCAGATGACTCACTGCGTAGGTAGATAGACAGGAAGCCACAGCGCCGCCCGGGAAGCCTAATTGAAACTGTATTGTTTCATCTATCCCCTCTTTAAATTTTACAGGGTCGTTTTTCGTCTCCTGAGCTGTAACCCAGATGGGTTCTTCCCCTATCATATAGCGTGCCCCGTTAATGGAATATATTCCAATATCCATCATAGCTCCTCCTCCTGACAACTTTTTATTCAACCGCCATTGGTTGGGGTCGCCAATCCTAAAACCCGATTGCCCCTGGAAGAAAATGATTTTTCCAAATTTCCCTGCCCTGCTCATCCGGACAATTTCGAGGGTTTTAGCCTCGAAATGCATTCGATATCCTATCAGTAATTTAACATTGGCGGACTTACAGGCGTCTACCATCTCCTGCCCTTCTTGCGCATTGATACCCATTGGCTTTTCACTAATCACATGTTTCCCCGCCAGGGCTACCCGTTTTGTAAATTCACAGTGCAGTCCGTTTGGAGTAATTATGTAAACGGCATCAATATCAGGATTGTCCTTTATTTGATCAAAGCTTTCATAATTATAGCAATTTTTATCAGGAACATTATACTTTGCTTTCCATTTGGTGACTTTTGAAGGTGTCCCACTAATTAACCCAACAAGTTTAGCCCGCTTGCAACTTTGCATTGCTTCTGCAACCCGGGTTCCATAACTCCCAAGTCCCATTATTGCAACACGTAAAACGGGTCCGTCATAGAGAGTGGCAGTGTGCGCAAAAAGATTGGTTGAATTGCATAAAATTGGTAGTCCTACTGCTGAGGTAGTTATTTTCTGTACAAATTCTCTGCGTGTGCTCATGATCATTTTTTTTAAGACCTATAAACTTAAGAATTAATTCAATAGACCTGTTTGGTTCCGACAAATAATACTCAGGCCTACAAACAAAAACATTCCTATACCGGAAAATTGGAGTATCAGGCACAGGTTAAGATAGCCTTCGCGGTGCAATCAATACGGTGAAGTTTGAGTATAAAAAATCAACTAAATGACCAAATCGGAATTCCATGGATAAAAAATTAGGCCCATACGGACAATAAAACCAGTCCTTCGTCCCATTCTACAATGATCCTTTGTTGAAAAATGATATAATTGTCGGGTTTCTATAAACCTTAATTTATTAACTTAAACCATTATAAAATGAAAAAATTAATTCTTTGTTCGCTACTATTAGTAGCATTTTCAATTAATGCCCAGGAGTCATATTGGACCTACTACAATTTTAGTGTAGAACCGCAAAATGAGGCGGCAGTATTAAAACTTGTAGAAGATTATTTTAAGGAACATAAACAAGATGGTGTTACCGTTCGTTTTTTTGAAAACCACTTTAATGACAGTGGCAATAATTATACCCATTCCATAGGGTTTTCTGGTTCTTTAGATGCCATGGGGAATCGATATTCCGGGGCTCAAAGTGATTCATGGGATTTGTTTTTAACCCGGGTAAACCAGCTTATCGAAGATTCATTTAGTTCTTCCATGGGAAGCATAATTTCAACTTATGGCGCTCTGGACACCACATATCCAATACAAAATTATATCTTTCTTCATGTTAATGATAGTGAGGCCTTTTTGACTGCCCGCGAAAAGATGTTTTCAAAATTTAATTCGGACGCAAGACTGACCCTATTAGGGAATATCACTTCGGGGCGTTCTCCGGATGGGGAGACCCATATGGTAATTCAGGGTTACAAGGACTTTAAATCTGCCATGGGTGGTATGGATAAGCTTCTTCCTCCCAAAGAAGTTGAAGCACGGGGGAAAGCCTGGAAAGAATTTGGTGAGACCAATGGGGGCGTAAAAGTTATCCGGAGTGGGACCAGAATCCTATTAGGAAAATGGTAAAAACATTTTTTTAGAATGAAACCCCTTTTAAAACAAAGGGGTTTTTTATATTCAATAATGTTATCATCTCAATATAAATTATTAGAATTAAAGTTTTAAACCATAAAAGCTGAGTAAGACGAAGAACAAGATTGGCTGGATAGTGGGTGCTGCACTGGTGGTTGCCAATATGATTGGTACAGGTGTTTTTACAAGTCTGGGGTTTCAACTTCAGGATGTAACAAATACATGGTCTATTCTTATGCTTTGGTCACTGGGAGGTGTCATGGCGATTGCCGGAGCATTTTGTTATGCCGAGATCGGAAGTGCGATAAATAAATCTGGAGGTGAGTATATATTTCTTTCCAAATTATTTCATCCACTGGCTGGATATCTTTCGGGCTGGGTTTCACTTACTGTTGGATTCGCAGCCCCGGTGGCCCTGGCAGCAATGGCTTTGGGGGCATATTTAGGAAACGTGTTTCAGGTTAACAACACTCTTTTGGCTATATCTGTTATAGTAATAATATCGATCATACACTCTTTTAGCCTTAACGTGAGCAGCAAATTTCAGTCCTATGCCAGTTGGTTCAAGGTCTTATTGATTCTTTCTCTTATCCTTATAGGACTTTACTATACCCAAAGTGATTCCGCGCTCAACTTTTCCAATTCATGGACATTGGAGATTTTAACACCTTCATTTGCCATAGCTTTTGTATATGTGAGTTATTCCTATACCGGTTGGAATGCTGCGGCTTATATCATTGAAGAGATAGACAAACCCAGGATTAATCTTCCAAAAGCGCTAATCAGGGGGACACTTCTTGTGACTGTATTATATGTGTTCATGCAACTGGTTTTCTTAAAGCACGGGACGCTGGCAGAACTACAAGGGCAACTGGATATTGGACATGTCTTTGCTTCCAATATATTCGGTAGCCAGGGTTCCAAGACCATTAATATTCTAATTTCTTTCTTTTTGATTTCCAGCATCAGTGCCATGATCTGGGTGGGGCCAAGAGTATCCCTTGCTATGAGTAAGGATTTTAAGCTCTGGCAATTTTTACAAAGAAAGAATAAGAACAACCTCCCAGTGGCAGCGGTTTGGTTGCAAGCAATAATAAGTATAGCCTATGTGCTTACAGGTACCTTTGAAAGTGTACTGCTTTACTGTGGGTTTATTTTACAACTAAGCGCCGCCCTTACCGTTGCCGGGGTGTTTGTGCTGCGTAAAAAAAAGCCTGCAACACCATCCTTTAAAGCCCCTTTTTATCCCCTGTTACCTCTGATCTTTATCCTGTTTAGTATTTGGATATTTGTTTATCTGATAATTGATAAGCCTTTGGAAAGTATGATTGGACTGCTAATCCTGGCCATAGGAGTTCTCACTTATTTTATCAATAAAAAGGTTTCCAAATCGTCCTGACAGAATAATTATAATTTCTGTTTATGTATAAATTGGTTATCTTAATCCTCTTGGTAATCATCTCTTACATAGTACATATTATGCCTATTTTATTATAAGATCTGTGGCGACCTGATAAATTGTTATGGGATAACCGAATAAGCAGCTAAAAAGTGAAAAATAAAATTTCCAGAAGAAAAGCAATAACTACAAGTCTTAAG
>CBDTVT010000211.1:0-4199 GCA_965364275.1 uncultured Eudoraea sp.
TGAAAATTGGTGGCCTCATGGTCATATAATCGGATGGGAAGATACTTTTGTTCACACTGTTTACCATATGGTAAATGCGGTTATAAATGATGTAGAACTTGAGCCTATGGTGGCAACCTTTGAAGATGGTTACAAGGCAGTAGTAATATGTGATGCTATATTAAAGTCTTCGAAATCTGGAAAAAAAGAAAAAGTAGTTTATTAACATCCTTTTTCCTACCTTAAGATCAGAATAGGAGTTGATAATCATTAAAATGAATAATATCTTGCTTAAGACCCAAGACATTAATAAAGAATTTTCATCAGTTGCGGTCCTTAAAAATATTAATATTGAAGTTATTCGTGGAGAGATTCTCGGTATTATTGGCGAGAACGGCGCAGGGAAATCGGTGCTCATGAAAATTTTAAGCGGCATTTATACTCCAACTTCCGGTAGAGTAATTTTTGAAAAAAAGCCTGTGGTTATTAAAGATCCGCTGGATGCAAAACACCTCGGTATAAGCCTAATTCCACAGGAATTTAACCTGATAAAAGAACTCACGGTTTATGATAATATCTTTCTTAGCTCAGAAATAAGAAAGAAAAACGGGTTACTTAACAAGAAGCTGATGATGGCACATACCAAAAAACTGCTTCGGGAACTTGGGGTTGAAATAAAGCCTGATGAACAAATTGAAAATTTAAGCATTGCTCAAAAGCAAATGGTCGAAATCTGTAAAGCGATTTCGGTGGATGCTAAATTACTCATAATGGACGAACCCACCACAGTACTTACTAAATACGAAATTGAAATACTATTCAAGCTAATGCGAAGATTGAAAGAGCAAGGCACTACTATTATTTATATTTCACATAAACTGAAAGAGGTAAAGGCGATCTGCGACAGGGTGAGTATTTTAAGAGACGGTGAGCTAATCTGTTCCGAGATGGTTGAAAATATTTCCGTCCTTGAAATGGCACAGCGAATGGTAGGTCGTGAACTAAGCCAGGTATTCCCAAAAAAACAGCAACCCGAGGATGAAGTTGTGTTCGAAGCGAAAGGTCTCACGGTTCCAGGGGTAATAGAAAATATTAGTTTCCAGATCAGAAAAGGGGAAATACTCGGTTTTGCCGGACTAGTAGGTTCTGGACGCACAGAAGTAGCTGAAACAATACTGGGAATAAGGAAACATTCTGTCGGTAAGCTGTATATGCATGGAAAAGAAATAACTATCAAGACCCCAAAAGACGCTGTCAAAAACGGAATCAGTTACCTCTCAGAAGACAGACAGGGATGCGGAATATTGACAAACTTTAGCGTAATCCAAAATACTACCCTCGTTTCTCTTGATGCTTATTGCAATTACCTCTTCGGCTATGTCAATGGGAAAAAAGAAGAGGAATCAGCCCTTAAATACAAAGAACAATTCGACATTAAGACCGAAAACCTTGATACCAGGCTGGAATACCTAAGTGGCGGTAATCAACAGAAAGTTTCCCTGGCTAAAAGTATTGATCCGAAACCAATTATACTCATCGCTGACGAACCAACCCGCGGGGTTGATGTCTCAGCCAAGCAGGAGATTTATAGGTTAATAAAGTCCCTGGCTGAGAAAGGACTATCTTGTATCTTTATTTCCTCAGAGCAGGAGGAGATAATTGGTATGTGTCACAGAGTAATTGTAATGAAAGACGGAAAAATAATGAACACACTTGTGAATAAAAAAATAAAAGAAGAAGAAATAATGTTTTTAGCGACAGGAGTTCGGGAAGGAGCTTAAGAGGTATGATCAAAGCAATTATTGCAAGAGTTAATAAATTTCAATATGAAAAATACGCGGTATTTATAGCGTTGGCTGTTCTTTTTATTATTTCAGCCATATTAAGCCCTTATTTTATTCGTATACAAAACCTTCTTAATATCTTAAGACAAGTGTCCTATGTTGGTATAATAGCCCTCGGAATGACCTTCGTTATTATCAGCGGAGGTATCGATCTTTCCGTCGGTTCTTTAATGGCCTTCATTGGTGCCGTTGGAATACTGACGCTTAATTACCTTATGACGGTTTTCAATAACGAGTACCTCGCAATCGCAGGTGCAATCCTAGCTTCTTTAATCATGGGCATCCTATCCGGTGCTTTAAATGGTTTTCTGATCACCCGAGGAAGAATCGCGCCTTTCATCGTCACTCTTGGCACTATGGCAATCTTTCGTTCTTTATCACTCTTTATGGCGAATGCAGGTGAAATACGGTCAGTAAGCGGCCACTATGGCGAATTCGGCATGAATTCGATCTGGTTTCTACCAGTGCCTGTCTTAATCATGCTGATTATTGCAGCGATACTAAATATTATTTTAAATAGTACCCGTTATGGACGACATCTATGTGCTGTAGGTTCAAATCCCCGGGTAGCATTGTTTTCAGCTATCAATGTGAATCGTATAAAATTTCTAAGCTATGTGTTATGTGGATTCACGGTAAGTGCTTCCGCCGTGATGCTCACCTCACGATTCAATGCGGTAAGTACTTCCAACACAGGTATGGGTTTCGAACTAGATGCCATAACGGCGGTTATTATTGGAGGAACACCATTTACCGGCGGAAGAGGAAATGTATGGGGTACCATTGTAGGAGTAGTAATCCTCGGTATAATAAACAACATGCTTAATATGCTAGGGATATCTCCCTATCTACAGGGAACCGTAAAAGGCTTGGTGATCATAAGCGCAGTGTATATGCAACGGCAGAAGTCTTAGGATTAGACTAACTCTTTAATCGTTTCCCTAGATTTCTGTCTGTTGGCTAAAAAAAGATGGTAAGAGTTTTGTGATAGGCGATAAAGTAAGTATTAAACTTAATATAGATAAAACTTTGTTCTTTTGATTACAAAAACAGAGAAACACTATAAAAATAATATTTCTAGTATTAGTAGTAGGGGAGGTGAGAGTGCAAAATAAAAATGAAATTTCCAGTAGTAGAGGAGGTGGTGGTGCAAAATCAGAACGATTTTAAAATGAAGAATTATTTAAAAAATATAATAAGTTAAAAAGGAGATCGAAATGAAAAAAAGACTATTATGTTTATTAGCGTTAGTTTTAGTTCTATCTCTAGTCCTCACATTAACAGCTGTGGCAGCCGAAAAGCCTCTGAAAATAGGTTACTCCATGCCTGCAGCGACTGCCGGGTATATGGCGCGCGCTATTTACTGGGCTAAGAAGGGTATGGCTGACTGGCAAGCCAAAGACAAAAGCATCGAATTCCTGTATGTTAATGCTGAAAACGTAACTAAGCAGGCTAATGACATTGAAGACTTGATAACGAAAGATATCGATGCTCTAATAGTTTGGCCCTACGACGCATCGGTGACATCGGTTATTGAAAGAGCCTACAAGGCAGGTATTTATGTAGTGGTTATGGATCGTGGTACTTCCAAAGTAGTGTATGATGTCTATCTCTCTAACGATGATGAAGGGTATACACGCAAGGGATCAGAGTGGCTTGCAAAACAGCTTGATTATAAAGGCGACATCGTTCTCATTGAAGGTATTCCCTGCCCAATTAATACTACCAGGACTGAAACAATAAAAGCTACTATTGCCCAATATCCGGGAATGAAAATTCTCGATTCACAACCTGGTGAATGGAGAAAGGATAAAGCTTTGGCAATTATGGAAAACTATCTTCAGAAATATACAAAAATTGATGCTGTTTATACCGCTGACGACGATATGATGCTTGGTGCCTTGCAGGCATACAAGGAATCCGGGAGGAAAGATATAAAGTATTTCCTTGGCGGTGCATGCGATAAAAACGTTATTAAGATGATAATGGATGGCAGCGAACCATTGGTACAGGCTAATGTAACCTATCCTCCGGATCAATGTGCGACGGTGGTGGGAGTAACTGTCCTTGGTGCTCGCGGCAAAGTTTTTGAGGGTTTTTACCAGAAGAAGCTCCCAACTCGTATAATTCTAGCAGCAGAACTGGTAACCAAAGAAAATGCTGCCGCATACTATTTCCCGGACGAGCCATAAACAATTTATCACAACAAATAAGAGCTGTCTGTAATCAGGCAGCTCTTATTAAAATAACCGGTAACAACCTGATTAATGTTCATATAGCAGATAGTAATCGATGTTCAGTAGGAAGAGGACATATAAATTTTAAACGATTTATATTAGAGGAGGTAAAACCCGTGAGTTTTGAAGATAAAGTTGT
>CBDTVT010000212.1:0-4162 GCA_965364275.1 uncultured Eudoraea sp.
TCAAGCAATTAGATTTGCCTAATCCGTCACTGGAAGAGATAGGGTTTAAAAGATCAGATATTGAGGTTCTAGCTTATGAAATTTCTTCATCATTACTGAATTCGTATGAAAAAACCAGAAACTTTCCGGCCATAGAAAAAGGCACTTCCAAACTAGGCCCTCATTTACGATTTGGAACTGTTTCTATACGACAGATACTTTTAAAAGCTCTGGATGCTACCAATGAAACTTTTTTAAATGAATTGATTTGGCGCGAATTTTTTATGCAAATTCTATGGCATTTTCCACACACAGTCCATAAAGCCTTTAAACCAAAATACGATAGGATTCCATGGCGAAATAATGAAGAGGAATTTGAAAAGTGGAAAAATGGGGAAACAGGATACCCTTTGGTTGATGCAGGAATGCGGGAACTCAATTCTACCGGGTTTATGCATAACCGGGTCCGAATGCTGGTGGCAAGTTTTCTTTGTAAGCACTTATTAATAGATTGGCGTTGGGGAGAGGCTTACTTTGCTTCAAAACTTTTGGACTTTGAACTTAGCAGCAACATTGGTAACTGGCAATGGGCTGCAGGGAGCGGTGTAGATGCAGCTCCGTATTTCAGAATCTTTAATCCCATAACACAAGTAGATAAATTTGATCAGCAAAAAGAATATATTAATAGATGGGTTCCTGAACTTCAGGAATTGACTTATTCCCAAATGATGGTAGATCATAAAATAGCACGGGAACGCTGCCTTCGAATATACAAAGAAGCACTCAGCTGAATCCTTTTGGTTGCAGCTTGCAAATTAACATTCTCTTAAAAGATTTAGGCGTTTTAATTCTTTAAATTTATAAGATATAAATACCTAAAAATCAAAAAATATGACAACCAGGGAAGTTGCAGACAAATTAGTTGACATGTGTCGTCAAGCAAAGAATCTTGAAGCAGTAGAAGAACTTTATGCTGATAATGTGGTGAGCAAAGAAATGCCGGGATATCCAGTAGAAATAACATCCGGTATAAAGGCTGTTCACAAGAAAAGTGAAGATTGGTTAGCGAATGTACAGGAGTTTCATAGTGGTGATATTGCAGATCCTGTGGTTGCTGGTAATCATTTTACAACCAGAATGTCTTTCGATGTTACATTTAAAGATCGTGGACGTCAACAAATGGATGAAGTTTGCGTCTACGAGGTAAATAATGGTAAAATCGTGAATGAGCAATTTTTTTACACGATGTAAACAAGGAATTATCAAAGTGCACATATCTTAAAAGTCATTGGCCCGCAGGCGAGTGACTTTTTATGATTGGACAAGACATTAAACATTTAAAAATAGTATTTTTATTGCATTGATGACTAATCCTAATACAATCGCAAAAAAAAATGAAAAAATTAATACTAAGTTTATTGCTGATCTTCACCTTTGCAGCCTCTGCTCAAAAAATAAGCAACAACAAAAAAGCAATTATCCAATCTATAGAAAAACACAACTCGGAGTTAATAACTATTAGCGATTCTGTGTGGGCCCTTGCCGAAACAGCCTTTAATGAAAATCAATCTTCCGTGATTTTAGCTGACTATGCAGAAAAGAATGGTTTTTCCGTTGAACGTGGCGTTTCCGGAATGCCCACTGCTTTTATAGCAACTTACGGATCCGGAAAACCGGTAATAGGCATTTTAGGTGAATTTGACGCCCTACCAGGAATATCTCAAAAGGCGCAACCTACAAAGGAAGCTTTAAATGAAGGAGCGGCCGGACATGGTTGTGGTCATAATTTATTTGGAACAGCAAGTCTTGGTGCTGCAGTGGCCGTAAAAGAGCTCATAGAAGAGGGTAAAATTAAAGGGACCATTAAGTTTTATGGCACCCCGGCTGAAGAAAAGTTTTTTGGGAAAGTCTGGATGGTACGCGATGGCTTGTGGGATGATGTTGATGTTAACCTAAGCTGGCATCCTGGTGACAATACTGAAGCCGATGCTCAAAGTACGCTAGCACTTGTTGACTTCAAAGTTGAATTTTTTGGTCAGGCTGCACATGCGTCCGCGGATCCCTGGAATGGAAGAAGTGCTTCCGATGCCTTAGAATTATATACCACAGGAATTAATTACTACAGAGAACATATTAAACCAACAGTACGGATTCATTACCATATTCAGGATGGTGGACAAGTGGTAAATGTGGTGCCTGATTATTCCAAACTTTGGGTTCGCGTAAGAGACACAAAGCGCAGCGGAGTTACGCCTGTATACGAAATGGTTCAGAAGATGGCTGAAGGGGCTGCAATAATGGCAAATGTGGATTACAAAATTTCCCTGATTTCAGGAATTTATGAAGTATTGGTGAACAGATCGGGTGAGGAGATCATGCAAAAGAATTTAGAATATTTGGGTGATATCACGTATACAGAAGAGGAACAAGTCTTTGGAAAAAAGATTCAAGAGATTACAAAAAAACCTCAGGTAGGAATGGATAGTAAAATAAATCCGCTAAAAGCAACTAAAGAACACCCCGGCGGTGGATCAACAGACGTGGGCGATGTAAGTTGGAATGTTCCTAACATAAATTTAAGTGTAACTGTAGCGCCAAAAGATACCCCTTGGCATTCCTGGGCCGTCGTCGCATGCGGTGGAATGAGTATAGGCCATAAAGGAATGACCTATGCGGCTAAAGCACTCGGAATGACTGCTGCAGATCTTTTCGAAGATCAAAAGTTGATCGAAAAAGTGAAGAATGAGTATAAAGAAAGGAAGGGTGAAGAAATCTATGAGGCCAATATTCCCCCCGGGCCACCACCGGTTGGCGACAATAAATAAAAACTATATCCTATGTCAGAAAGAGAAATAATAAAAGAGTATTCAAAGGATGACTTCACCGTAGTATGGAAACCAAAGAAGTGTATCCATTCCGCTATTTGCGTGGATGCCTTGCCAAAAGTGTACGATCCGAAGAAGAAACCCTGGATTGAACCAGAAAATGCATCCGTTGAAGAACTAAGATCACAAATTGAAAAATGTCCTTCAGGGGCACTAACTTATACTATGAAAGGAGAAACAAAAAATTCGGAAGAAGGGAATAATAATACCCGAGTAGAAGTAATGGCCAATGGCCCGCTTTTGGTGCATGGCGCTTTAGAAGTAAAGGATACCAGTGGTAAGACTGAAGGTAAAAGCGGGGTAACTGCATTGTGCAGATGTGGTGCATCAGCTAACAAACCCTATTGTGACGGAGCACATAAGAAAATAAACTTTGTGGGTTAAAATAACTGTTGTGCATTCATAATTGAGGTATCTAGAATTGAAAGTCATTGTCTTAACTAATCTCTGAGTGTTATGAATACTATATTTAAAAAAACTCTAATATTTTTCTTTATTATGGGTTCGGGACAAAATTTTGGACAATCATCCCAGCTTAAATCAATGCTGGAAGTTTATTCGTTGGAAACCGGGGAACGAAAAGTCATATATGAAGAAAGGGCACATTTTGAAGCTCCCAACTGGAGTCCGGATGGGAACTATTTAATTCTGAATCAAAATGGCCTTTTATACAGGATAAAAACAGATGGAAGTTCTAAGAAGCAAATAGATACAGGGATTGCTGTTAAATGCAATAATGATCACGGAATTTCTCCGGATGGCACAATGCTGGCAATTAGTAATAATGATCCAATAGAAGGAGTACAATCCGGTACTTCCAGGATCTATACATTACCTCTTGAAGGAGGTACACCTCAACTTGTGACATTAGAATATCCATCTTACTGGCACGGGTGGTCTCCCAAGAGTGATGCTGTTGTATATACCGCTCGTCGCAATAATAACTTCGATATCTATAGAATTTCAATTCAGGGAGGTAAGGAGGAACGCCTCACCAACAGCCCGGGACTGGATGATGGCCCGGAATATTCCCCGGATGGTAAATACATTTATTACAATTCAATGCAATCTGGTAAAATGGAGATTTGGAGAATGAAACCCAATGGTAGCGAAAAAGAACAATTAACTAATGATGCGTATTCAAATTGGTTTGCACATCCTTCACCTGATGGTAAGTATTTTGTTTTTATTTCCTATCTGGAAGATCAGGGAGACCGTCATCCAGCATTAAAATCTGTGGCATTGAGACTCTTCGATTTAAATACAAAGGAAATTAAAAGTCTTTGCATGTTTATAGG
>CBDTVT010000213.1:0-4112 GCA_965364275.1 uncultured Eudoraea sp.
AGAATAAAAAAGAAGAAATACGAACAATATAAACGAGCGATTGGACGATAGTAAGTTATATCTAAGAGCGCTCTCCAAGTCCCATCAACCTGTGGAGTAGCTAACGGACTCTTTTCCCAACCATCTTCTCCGGGGACATACCAGTCTGGATCTTCAGTCATATCATATTGAGTTCCTGCATATGTTTCCCGGAATAAAGCAATAACATCTTGGAAGGAAACTTGCTTTTCCGGTTTTACAGAGAATGGGTAATTTGGGGCATTCTCCATTTTCCACTTTCCAGATGGTGCTAACTCAGTATAAACTTTCCAGATACGTACTCTACTTCCTGTTCCCTTATTGAGTGCATCACCGTAAATATTACGCCAGATGAAAGGTTCTCCACTCGCAGGATCATACAAGCCTAATTCTACTGCCGGAGCCATATAATCATCACTAACCATAAAGTACTCTGTATCCTCGGGGTCAATCTCGGCAATACGGCTCATATTAGGAACAACGGCAATATGATTATCAGGTACCCGTTGGGCACACCAGACTGCTCCTGGCTTACCACTATTCGGTGTCCATAGAGGACCAACTCCAAAGATTTCAAAGACCCAAGCTTCATTAGGATCAGTAACTGTCAAACACTCTCCTAAATAACAGGATGCACGATATCCATACTCAACAGCAAGATCACCCATTATCTGTATAGCTTCACGTGCAGTCGTAGCTCGTTGTAAGGCAAATACTTCAAGCTGCTCAATCGTCATTATGGCATCATCGCTATTTGCCGTTTCACTTGCACCCCCAAGTGTTGTTTCACCAATGAGTACCTGGTGTTCATTGGCATAAGGATAAGCGCCATTAAAGTATTTATAAGTATGGGCAACCTGGGGGATTTCACCAAGCTCTACAAGTGGCATATAGTCTGCATATACAATCCATTCATATACCGGGGCCATCTCCCCTGGTTCGTGGTCTGCGGCAGGGACGATTATAATTCGGGAATCATATCGACCGTCGACGGTATGGGAAGTGATCACTGAGCCATCTGTTGAAGCATTCTTCCCCACCACTATATCGGTACAGCCATCTATATCGGTATTGGCGTACACAGCAAATACAAAAACAACAAACAACACTAAAGCAATACTTACAACAAAAACTGATTTTTTAAGTTTCATTTTTCTAAATCTCCTTTATATAATATTTTTAGAGACCTGCTGAAATAAAAATTAAATAAATTTTTCTACCTCCTTTCTAAAATATATTTAGAAAACTTCAGAGATTGCTAATGAGATAATTTTACCACCCCCTTTCTTTCAAAAAATGTTCTTGGTCAATTTGGGTTTTAATCATTGATTGAATAAATAATTAACTGGCGTTCTGGTGTAATTTTTAATGATATTTTATTCCATTATTTATTATTTTTGTATATCGAAAAATATTTTTTAAAATACTCTTTTTTAGTATAAATATCAAATTAAAAATTTATAAAATTTCTTAAAATTAAATTTTTTACATTTTGCTCCGCATTAAAAAAATCATTCATCAAAAGAAGAGGCGGATTTAAATCCGCCTCTTCCCATGCTTCTAAATTAACCCTTAAGGTGTAAGTCCGGTATTGTTCGTGTATTTCGCAATTAACTCCCAATTCAAATCCCAATATGCTTTGGTAGCTTTTGCCATAGCCTCGTGGGTATATTCTGTCAAGTATTGTTTGGCTTTCATCGGGTCTTCCTTGTATAGTTCAAGAGCTTTCTTTTCAACAGCTTCCTGATTAGCAAAGAATTCAGCTTGTAATGGATCCCGAACCGCTTTTAAATCTTGAATAGCATCCTGATATCTTCTATTGACCAGATCATCAGCCAGCATAAATGCCCAACGATCAGCGTCCAGGCTGAATTTAGTCCGATTGAAGATAGTCCAGGAAGAAGGCATCTCCTGTACACCGACATAAATAGGTACATGTATGCTGGTATTTGGATTATCGAAATAGAACCAAATGACTCCTCCTATCGGATCTGGTAACCAATCTCTGGCTTGAGTAACCACACCAAAGGAGCAGCCCTGTCTGGCAGCAGGACGGTGATAAGGAATGTTAAGTAGTTTACGTAAATCACCACCGGGGAAAGGAGTTGCAAATGGGCTTTTTACAACTTTTCCTTCAGGACCCGGTACTAACCAGGCTGGATTTGCTTCCATATCGAACACGGTTCCGGTCAGAGTGGAACGTTGCAAATTTATTACATCTTGAACTGAAACTTTCTTTTCGGGCTTAATGGAGAAGGGATAAGTCTGGGTTTCTTTGTAAGGATCCCATTCCATTGAAGGAGCTGCCCAACTATAAACCAAATGTAAACGTATCCGCACCCACTCGGAAGAAAGTGACCAACCACCTAACGCTGGAGTATAAGCCTCCTGCCAGATAAATGGTTCCCCGCTGGCCGGGTCATACCAACCACGGTCAATGGCTTCCTGCATGTAATTTTCTGAAGCCATGAAGTAATCAGGTTGACTCAGATCAATTTCTCTGATTCTGCTAATATTAGGAACACATAGTATCTCATCATCCGGTACTCTTTGAGATGCCCAAATAGCTCCCGGTTTTCCGCTTGCCGGATCCCATCCTACGCCAACACTAAAAATCTCAAAAACCCAGCCTTCATTCGGATCAGTTACAGTCAGACATTCTCCCTCAAAATTACAAGAGCCAAGAAAACCGTATTTTTCCCCTAATTCTCCCATAACTTTTACGGCGTCCCGAGCTGTTTCCGTTCTTTGCAAGGCAAATGCTGCTAACTGCTCGATAGTCATAATGGCGTTTTCACCAAGAAAAGTCTTTAACTCTTCTTTTTGCCCGATAGTAGTTTCTCCGATTAATACCTGATGTTCATTGCCATGAGAATAAGCATCATGAAAATAGGTATAGGTCTGATCTACCTGAGGTATCTCGCCAATCTTTTTAGGCTGGTCTAGCTCTTCTCTAACCAAACCCCAGTAAACATCAACCATGGCTCCTTTTGGAAATTTCTGTCCGGGAATCACACGGATATTTAATGTAGAATCATACCAGCCATCAACTGTATGAGAAGTAATCACCGACCCGTCTACTGTTGCATCTTTTCCCACCATTACATCCATACAACCATTTTCACTAATTTCACCAGTAAATCCAGAAATTGACAACAACATCAAAGTAACAGAAATTATTGCTATGCTTAAAATCAACTTCTTAAGTTTCATTTTTTGTATCTCCTTTATATAATATTTTTAGAGACTCGCAAGGATGAAAATTAAATAAATCTACTCACCCCCTTTTCTTGAAGTTTCTTCTGCAAACTCCAGGTGTGATTATTCATAGACCACCCGATCAGCAGGAGCTTCTTCAGGATTGTAGAAATAGTGCCCTACTCCGTTATCTATCACTTCCGCATAACGGGGTACATTACTAATGGCTACTACTTTATCCGGATACATCTCCGAAAAGGTCTGGACAACCTGCAAGATGGTGGAAGTTTGCCTGCCTACTCTTACGTCAATGGGCCATCCCTCTTCATCGATCTTCTCGTAGAGCAGGCCATATTCTCCTGCCTTCATGACAAAAGGATCTTTTCCGGTTAAGAGTAAATGCTCATCAGTAATCCCCCGTACCCTATCTAAAAAAGGTTCCGGTGCTTCAAAGAGTAAAGAGAGGGCATCAGAATGATCTCCCACTTCCCGATGAGAAAGGCCATGTAAGGAGGGAGGAGAGAATTCCATGCCGATAGGTCTTTTGAATTCAAAAGCAGTTAACATCATGGAAGCCATGGCCGCTACCTCCTGGGCATTCTGATGGGCTACAATGGTGCTGATGACCGGGTATTCTAACTCGGCTTCATGTAAATCAATAAAAAGACCTACCTTTTCTTTTTTGATCAGTTCTATAAAGGCATGGCAAGTTCGTTCCACCAGAGCACCGTTTGGTTTACCGGGCCAGGTACGGTTTAGGTTTCTGATATCCATGTAAGCTAAAAGCTGTCTACTGGGATAGTTTACATAAACCTCAGGATCGGGCCAGGAATCCAGGGGGTTGGCCCAGCGGTCCCCCATCCTGAATTTTTTTATTCCCCAACTAGTGGGAATGT
>CBDTVT010000214.1:0-4077 GCA_965364275.1 uncultured Eudoraea sp.
TTCAGGTGGAACCATAACACCTAAATCAATAATTTCATAGTTATTGCAAGCCAGTACCACACTTACAATATTCTTGCCTATATCATGAACATCACCCTTAACTGTAGCCATTAAGATTTTACCTGCAAACTGAGATATATTGTCTTTATCATCTTCAATATAAGGCAATAAATAAGCAACTGCCTTTTTCATTACTCTTGCGGACTTAACTACCTGTGGCAGGAACATTTTTCCACTTCCGAAGAGATCCCCAACCACATTCATCCCTTTCATTAAATGGCCTTCAATTACTTCAATAGGCTTAATGACGGCCAACCTTGCTTCTTCCACATCTGATACAATGTATTGATCTATTCCCTTTACCAAAGCCCGGGTAATTCTTTCCTGAAGTGGCTCTTTTCGCCATGAATCATCCACTTTGCTATTCTTTGCCTTGCCCACCACAGTTTCAGCAAAATCGAGGAGACGTTCTGTGGCGTCATCCCTTCTGTTTAAAATGACATCTTCTACCCTATCCAGTAAATCTTTTGGAATATCGTCATATACTTCAAGTATGGCAGGATTAACAATTCCCATATTCATACCGGCCTGAATAGCATGGTACAAAAAAACCGAATGCATTGCCTCACGAACGGATGTATTGCCTCTAAATGAAAAAGACACGTTACTCACCCCCCCGCTAACATTACAATAAGGAAGGTTTTTCCGAACCCAGGCAGTAGCTTCAATAAAATCAACCGAATTCTGTTTGTGTTCATCCATTCCGGTTGCTACAGGAAAAATATTAAGATCAAAAATGATATCTTCCGGCGGGAAATGAACCTTATTTACTAATATATCATAAGATCTTTTCGCTATTTCAATCCGTCTCTCAAAATTATCTGCCTGCCCTTTTTCGTCAAACGCCATTATTATTACTGCAGCCCCATATAGGCGTATTAATTTTGCCTGACGAATAAATTCTTCTTCTCCTTCCTTTAAACTAATAGAATTGACAATACATTTTCCCTGAACAAGTTGTAATCCGGCCTCAATAATCTCCCATTTGGAGCTATCTATCATTATAGGAACACGGGCTATGTCTGGCTCGGCCATCACCAAATTCAAAAACCTGATCATGGCTTGCTTTCCATCTATCAGGCCATCGTCCATATTTATATCAATAATCTGGGCTCCGCCTTCCACCTGGTGTCTGGCTATTTCGAGGGCTTCCTCATATTTTTCTTCTTTAATTAATCGAAGAAACCTTCTTGAACCAGCAACATTAGTTCTTTCCCCAATATTTATAAAATTACTATTAGGAGTAATAACCAGCGGTTCCAGACCAGCTAGTTTAAGAAATCTTGGTTTTGTTATGGAATCAATACCAGCCTCCGGTTCATTGTCTGAATTCGATTGTATGTTGGTTGTACTACTCATTTTTTACAATTGAACCCCTGCTGTTTCAGAAAAAATAAATTTTCTAGGTTTATAATCCTTTGCCAATTCAGCAATTGCCGTAATATGAGCGGGAGTTGATCCACAGCATCCTCCAATTATATTCACCAGGCCTTTATCAAGATATTCCTTTATTTGTTCAGCCATCTGATCAGGTGTTTGGTCATAAGTTCCAAAAGCATTAGGCAAACCTGCATTGGGATGTGCTGAAATAGCAGCTTCTGTGCGAACTGCAATAGCATCCAAATGGGGTACTAACTGCTTTGCTCCTAAAGCGCAATTAAACCCAACGGACAGTAAAGGAATATGAGTTATAGATATTAAAAATGCTTCTGCGGTCTGGCCGGATAAAGTTCGCCCTGAGGCATCTGTAATGGTGCCGCTAACCATAACGGGTGTTTGAATATTACGTGCCTGTTTTACCTCTTCAATGGCAAAAAGCGCTGCTTTTGCATTTAGTGTGTCAAAAATTGTTTCCACCATCAGAATATCAACTCCTCCATCTAGCAGACCCTCCACCTGTTCTTTGTAAGCTAATCGCAATGCCTCAAATGAAACTGCCCTAAAACCAGGATCATTCACATCAGGAGACATACTTGCTGTTTTATTGGTTGGACCTATACTTCCAACCACAAACCTCGGTTTATTTGGCTCCCTTTTCGTAAACTCTTTGGCTACCTGCTTTGCTATTTTGGCGGACTCATAATTAAGCTCATAGACCAAATCTTCCATATGATAATCAGCCATGGCAATGGAAGTGCCTGAGAATGTATTAGTTTCAACAATATCCGCACCAGCTGCAAAATATTTTCTATGAACTTCGGCGATAGCATCTGGCTGGGTTAGAGTCAATAAATCGTTATTGCCCTGTAGTGGAAAAGGCCAGTCTTTAAAACGGTTTCCCCTAAAGTCTTCCTCGGTAAATTTATACCGCTGAAGCATAGTGCCCATTGCTCCATCCAGTATCAAAATTCGTTGCTTTAGTATATCCCGTATCTTCTTCATATGTTTCCTTTTTTTAGGAATTACATCGCTTCATTTTGCATGTTTGCCCCATCTCTAACCATTAACATTTAGAAACAGCGTAATAAACATCTGTATATTAAATGTACTCAGCAGACTATTCTATAATATTATCAAGAAAAAATAGATAAAGACATATAGCCTTTACTCTGTGTTATCTAGCCTTAGCTGCCATAAAAAAGCAGAATCGTGGTAGAATGTAGCACCTTCTTTATAGTTAAAGGGTTGCTAAGGTTTCAACGGGTCTAGTCCCTCCACCTTTCTTGATAACGATGTCAATGTTGTAATGAACTGGCACAAAGAAACGCCAAGTGTCATTTAAAAACAAGGAAAATGTACTTTTTTGGCTTGTAAACACAATTATCCGCAAGCCTTTTGAGATCTTTCTTTTTACTTTTCAAGGAATACATATGGTCATTACTGAACCTCACCATCAGACTACTATGAAATACTTTTTTGTTTTTATTTGCTATAATCTGGCACTTCAAGTGAAGCCTTATAACCATAGTCTGAAAATTAAAAAGGGAACAGAGTTATTCTTCAATATTTGAAACCAGGGTTTCCGTTACTTCATTCATTTTATCTACCTTCTGTTCAAAATTTCCTTTAATTGCTTTTCGATATGTATTTAGATTCTGAACCATCTTACTAATATCTTCTGGTATAACATCTTCAAAAAATTGCCTCAACCTTTTTGCAGTTGTGGGAGATTTACCATTAGTAGATATGGCTATCTTAACATTCCCTTTGGTTACAATACCTCCCATATAAAAATCACAGTAAGGAGGGTTATCAGCAACGTTTACCAGTTTATCCATACTTCTGCAGTCATTATAAACCTGAATGTTTATATCAGGTTTATCTGTGGTAGCAATAACCAAATGTTTCCCCTTAAGAAATTCAGTATTGTAAGTGGATCTAATAAGTTCCACATCATAATTTGCAGCTAACTTTAAAGTGTTTTCCCGAAACATAGGGGATACCATGATGATTTTAGCATCCGGACTGGACTTGGTTAAAAAGGACAATTTTTCTTCTGCTACATTTCCCCCTCCTACAATCAAAATATGGAGAGATCCTGTTTTCAGAAAAATGGGATATAAATTATTCCTTTCCATTATTCTGTGATTTGAAATTGATGTTGGTGGCTTATCTGAATTATTTGGTTTCGATTTTTTACCACTTCGCCTATGACTATGATTGCCGGGTTGGTTAATTTTTGTTTTTGGACTATGCTTTCTATAGTATTAATTGTTCCAATGCCAACTTGTTCTTCTTCTTTTGTGCCATCCTGAATAATTGCAACGGGAGTGTCTGATTTGTTCTCTTTGGTAAATAATTCCACAATAGCCGAGAGTTTTGACATGCCCATTAGTATGACCACAGTTGCATTTGATTTAGCAGCGAGGTGTATATCTTCTGAGAGTTTATGTTCTTTGGTAGTTCCTGTAATCACCCAGAAACTCTCTGCAGAGCCACGTTTCGTAACAGGGATATTCTGAGTTGCGGGAACAGAAATACACGAAGATATTCCAGGAACCATTGCCACTTCCAGACCATATTTAGCTGCATAAGCTAATTCCTCTGAACCACGGCCAAAAACAAAAGGATCTCCTC
>CBDTVT010000215.1:0-4072 GCA_965364275.1 uncultured Eudoraea sp.
TGTGGTTCAATAAATCCTGAATTGTTTACTCCATCAGTAAGTAAAATAATTACTTTACTTATTGATTTGCTTTCTTTTAACCTGTTAACCGAAGTTGCTAATCCCATACCAATGGCTGTACCATCGTTCAATTGACCGTAGGTAATTTCTTTAAGCGCATTTAAAACAATAGATTTGTCACTTGTTATTGGTGTTTTAGTATAGCTTTCACCTGCATAGGCCACTAAACCAATTCTATCATTTGGTCTTTGTCGAATAAAATCTGCTGCCACTTCTTTAAGCGCCGATAGTCTGTTTGGCTTTAAATCCCTTGCCAGCATACTTGAAGAAACATCTATCGCCATTACAATATCAATACCTTTTGTGGTTTTTGTCCGAGTAGAAATATCCTCAGTTTGGGGACGTGCCATTGCCACTATAATTGCTGTCAATGCTAACAAACGGAATACAAATAATACCGGTTTTAATTTTGGCAAAAGGTCGTTAGTGGTAAACCCATCTACACTTGGAATTTTCAGAGAGGCAGTCTCCTCTTTACGCTTGAATATATGCCATATCAAAGCCAGAGGAAGCAATAAAAGCAACCAAAAAAGCTGAGGATTTGCAAATTCTATATTATCTAACATTTATGCCTCTGTTTTTACTTCTAATGAACCTATTATCCTATTTACAATTTCTTCAGCGTAAGTATCTTTATCTAACCATGATAAGATTAACTGCTGTTGAAAACCATTTCCGCCAAAAAGAATAATTGTGTATTGTCCGCTAACTAACTCTTTTGAGTCAGGAACTGCAAATTTACCCCGGCCAAAAACTTTAATTCCTTTTACACCAGATACGGTCATGAATTCTTCTTGCTTAGTAATAATATTTTTTGCGCCCTGGTCTTCAAAATTTTGCAAAATTTGTTCAACAACCTGATTGAAATCGGGTTCTTCAGGCTTATTTAATGTGGTCGAAGTTGTACCAATAGTGAGTAAACCTTTTTTACTCCTGTACATAAAAGCCTGCAGCTCTTTAATATTGGCCTTTGCATCTGGCGGGAGCTTAACTTCTTGTCTTACCAGTACTTCTGGAGTTTCAACCATAATTGGCGGATATCCGTAAGAACTTGAAACCCATTCTCCTTCTAAAAGTGTTTTTGTAGGATGGCCCGTAATGGTATCCCATACATAAGAAGGACCTAAATAGCTTATAAGTCCCACAAGGGAGACCAGCAATACGATTGCGGCTGCGGATGCAATTGATATTATTTTCTTTTTTCGTTTTTTCTGAGCAATAACTTCCTGATACTCCTCCTGTTCCAACAAATCTTCTTCAGTAGGTTCAGGCAGGGCTTCTTTTGTTTTAACAACAATCTCCTCTATAGCTTTTCTGTCCTGTTCGGCCACTGTTGTAAGGGGTTTGGACCTTGCAAATTTTACAAGATCAGCTGTTTGTAGTATTTTTTCAAATTGTTTAATTGTATTATCCTGTAGTTTTAATTCACCTGCATCCTGCAGTAATTCTAATTTTTGAATCAATTCACTTGTAGTACTTTCCAGTGCTGAAATATGTACCTCTTCTTCAAGATAGGATCGCACTATTGCAGTTAATTCTGAATAATATACTTTGTACTTATCCTGAATTAAATATTTAGAATTTTCTAATCTTTTCAATTCCAAAAGTGCTCTGTCAAGTGGTGGGAGCAATGCCACCTTTTCCTCTTCTGTCAATGGCTTTTTTCGAATTATGAACCAATAAATAAGGCCGCCCGCGATTCCGGCAATAAGCAAAACAATCAGCAAAATTTTCCAAAAGGCACTATTACTTTTTTGTACACTTATTAAAGGTTTTATATCATACATTTTTTGATTGACTGTATCCACGGGTACCGTTGCAACATCAACCTTAAGTGAGTCTGTAAAAAACCCGGCCCCGTTAATTTCAATACGCTGAGCCGGAAGTACATAGGATCCAGAATCAAATTGTGTAAGCGCGTATATTTTTTGTAGCGTTATCCTGTCTTTTTTTCGGGTGGTATCTGTTTTAAAAGCTTCAACAGTTTCCAATGGCGAAAAGGTTTGCCCTTCAGGGAAGAATACCTGGGCAGTTGAATCTACATCAACGGTGACCGTAAAATGAATTTGTTCACCAATTTTAATGTTGGTAGTGTCTACTTTTGATGTTATTACGGGTTGCAACTGAGCAATTATAGAATTCCCAAAAAATAAAAGATATACGAAGAGCACCGGTCCAGACCAGGAACTAATAATACCTCTTAATTTCATTGAAACCTTATTCATTTATCCTCTTCGCTTAAAATAACCCAATAACTTTTTAACATAACTCTCATCCACCCGACAGTCCAAAATACCACATCCCGATTTGGTGAAAGTTTCCTTAAAATAGTCTACCCGATTTCTATAGTATTCACCGTATGCATTCCGTACGCTTTTAGATTGCGTATTTACAAGCTTCAGTGAACCGGTTTCCGAATCCAGCATTTGCACTACCCCTAAATTTGGAATATGCTCTTCTTTTTCGTCATAAATACGAATACCGGTAACATCGTGTTTTTTCCCCGTAATTTTTAGTGTTTGTTTATAATCTGTCGCCATAAAATCTGAAAGCACAAATACAATTGCTTTTTTCTTCATGACGTTAGTTAAATATTTAAGTGCTTCCCCAATATTAGTCTTATTGCTTTTCGGAGAAAATTCCAGTAATTCTCTAATTATTCTCAGGACATGACTATTACCTTTTTTAGGGGGTATAAAAAGTTCAATTTCATCAGAAAAAAGTAAAAGGCCAACTTTATCGTTATTTTGAAGTGCAGAAAATGCAAGAGTTGCGGATATTTCCGTAATAATATCCTTTTTAAACCTATTCGTTGTACCAAAAAGCTCAGAGCCACTGACATCTACCATTAGCATCATGGTTAGCTCCCTTTCTTCCTCAAAGACTTTTACAAAAGGTTCATTATATCTGGCCGTGACATTCCAATCAATACTTCTTACATCATCACCAAACTGATATTGGCGAACCTCGCTAAAAGTCATTCCCCGACCCTTAAATGTAGAATGGTATTCCCCTCCAAATATGTGATCTGAAAGACGGCGGGTCTTAATTTCAATCTTACGAACTTTTTTTAATAACTCTTTGGTATCCATTCGGGTTCAAGCTTTTCAGTTATATAAGCAAATGCCCTTTAAGGCATTGAACTACATAGGTTGAACTATTATGGCACTTCAATTTCGTTAACAATCCGGTTGATTATTTCTTCTGAAGTAATATTTTCTGCTTCCGCTTCATAGGTAATTCCAATTCTATGCCTTAGCACGTCATGCACAACGGCACGCACATCTTCCGGAACTACATAACCACGTTTTTTTATAAAAGCATAACATTTAGCGGCATTTGCCAGATTTATACTCCCACGAGGCGATGCTCCAAAACTAATGAGTGGTTTAAGATCTCCCAAATTATATTTTTCCGGATATCTTGTGGCAAATACTATATCGAGGATATATTTTTCAATTTTTTCATCCATATAGACTTCTCGTACTGCTTGTTGAGCACTAAGAATTTGTTTAACTGATATAACAGGTTTAACATCCTGAAGTATACCCTGAAGATTTTGCCTTATAATAAGTTGTTCTTCATTCATCTTAGGATAATCAATAACCGTTTTTAGCATAAAACGATCCACCTGAGCCTCAGGGAGCGGATATGTTCCTTCCTGTTCCACCGGGTTTTGAGTAGCCATAACCAGGAATGGTTTATCAAGTATAAAAGTTTCATCACCAATGGTAACTTGTTTTTCCTGCATGGCTTCCAACAGTGCAGACTGCACTTTGGCAGGCGCACGGTTAATTTCATCAGCTAATACAAAATTGGCGAATATAGGACCTCTCTTTATTGAGAAATCATTCAATTTCATATTATATATCATTGTTCCAACGACATCTGCGGGTAGAAGATCAGGAGTAAACTGAATTCTGCTAAAACTACCTTTTACCGCCTTTGCCAGAGTGGTTATCGCGAGAGTCTTTGCAAGCCCGGGGACTCCTTCTAATAAAATATGACCCTG
>CBDTVT010000216.1:0-4065 GCA_965364275.1 uncultured Eudoraea sp.
TACCCGATGTTCCCCCATTGCAAAAAGGATACATGAGGAGCCAACAAGAGAGGCTAGGGCGGAAGAAAAGCTAGCACCAAGGACACCTGCAATTATCAAGGGTCCAAATATAGACTTGTCAATTATTATATTGTAGTTGGAGATCAGTTCCTGTTCCGTGGCAGAACGTGCCAACCAGAATGCGAGGGCCATATAGATTACAAAGCTAATCCCAATAGCCCATAAAGTGCCAAGAGGAATACTCTTATTAGGATGTTTAAGTTCACCGGACATATTGGCTCCAGCCATTATACCCGTTGAAGCCGGAAAGAACACAGCAAATACAATCCAGAAAGTACTACCGCTAAAATCATTATCAGGTGAGCCTCTAAAAGTTCCCCATCTGATAGCATCTTCCGTTGGAATCGTCATGGATCCATAATATGCAGCCATAACTATTGATATGAGGGAAATAATAATAATACCCATTATAAAGAATTGGGTTTTAATTGCCAGGTCGGCACTTATATATGCTATGGTTAGCAAAACCCCAAAAACAATAATATCAATCAAAAAAGGGATATGATGAGGAAAAATACCCAACCAGCCTTCTCTAAAACCAAAGATATACATGGTAACGGCCAGACCCTGTGAAACATAACGCGGAATACCCAGGCTTCCACCTACTTCGAGTCCCAGTGCCTGCGAAATTATTGCGTAAGCACCACCCGCGCCAATACGGATATTGGTTGTAATCGCTGACATGGAAAGTGCCGTCGTCAAGGTAATAAGGAATGAAACAATAATTATTAACTAGGCGCCCAGAAGTCCGGCATTGCCAACTACCCAACCCATTCTCAGGTACATAATTACACCGAGAATAGTTAAAAGTGTGGGGGTGAATACCCCTGCAAATGTCCCAAATTTCTTACCGTTGGTTGGCTGTGTTTCCATAGTACAATAAGTGGTGCTCAATTTGTGTAGAAGATAACAATTATGCGCCAATAATGAATGAATTTTACCATGGTGAATACCAAAATAAAAAAATCAAAACCATGATCGACTTTTACTTTCGATCAGTAAACTGGCAGTTTGGGACATAAAATAGCTGTGTTCGTCCTTTTTAGGTTGGTGTTAATAAACGGATTATTTTAATTCGCAGGCATTAACCATTTAATATACAAATATGAAAAATGTATTTTTTACTGCCCTAATGCTTTTTGTAGCCATGGGTTATTCTCAAAAGAACAACGGTAAAGTTTTTAATGAACATCCCGCTATTGATATAGTCAATAGCATGCTTGAAGCTTTTTTTGCGGGAGATGCCGATAAAGTGGCTTCATACCTTGCTGAAGATTTTAAAGCCTATAATGGCACAGGCATTAATAAGGATAACAAAGGCAACTCTAAAGAACAGTTTCTAGAGCAGGCTAATTATTGGAAAGAAAACCTATCCTATGTTTCATTTAAACCTACCAAAAATGCTTATCCTGACGCTATTGAATATAAAGATGGTGGAATCTGGGTACAGACCTGGAATCACTTAAAAGCCATGCATAATAAAACCGGCGTAAAGATTGATATGCCAACTCATAGGATGTTTAAGTTGAATGACGATAATAAAATAGAAACCATGATCAATTATTATAATGAGCGTGTTTTCTATGAAATAGGACAAAGCTTTGAAGACAGAAAAAATGGCACTATATATAACCATCATGACAATATTAATTCAGTTCGGAAGATGATGAATGCTTTTGAAAATATGGACCTTGAAACTGCCTATAGCTTTTTTAAGGAAGATGCCCGCTTTAATTCTTTAGAGTTACCGGATGGCGAAACCATGAGTCTTGAAGAAGTAAAAGAACGCAATAGTAAAATCATGGAAGATTTTGAGATTACAAGCATAGATGTTGTAGGTTATCCGGACTATCTGGAATACGATATGCGTGATGCCAGAGCGGTACAATCCTGGTGGAAATTTAGAATGACCAGAAAAGCTGACGGAAAAAAAATAATTCTCCCAGCTTTATATATTCACGACTTTGATGAAGATGGGAAGATTGTCAGGTCCAGTTCATATATAAGTACCAAGGTTCTCGAGGCAAAGTAAATTAACCTACCTAAAAAACCCTTAAAAGAGCGCAATATGCGCTCTTTTTTGTTTTCTTATCCCCTGGAGGAAAATACCCCAAAAGATATATGTGATTTCCAAGATTACAATACTGATAATCAGTATTATAGATATATCATGGGTAGTATTACAATTAGCCATAAATAGGCTCGACCCGTCATGTATTACATCGAAAAAATGGCCAAAACCGCAATTTTTACTTTTAAAATCAGGAAATTAGCACTTTAAAATGATATGGATTAATTGAAAATAATTATATCATAATTCTACTCACGCCAAATAATATCCCCTATGAAAATTAAACTTTTATCCTCTTTTATCATACTTGCATTACTATTTTTTTCAGGATGTTCTGAAGACTTGAACACAGAGGAAAGCATGGGCAGACTTACAGTGCATTTAACGGATGCACCATTTCCTTATGATCTAATCTCTGAGGCCAATGTTACTATTTTTAAAGTAGAAGCACGTTATAAAGGGGATACAATGGAAGGTGACGAGAATAAAGATGATGATGGCAATTCCTTTATAATTTTAATGGAAGAAGAAAGAGATTTTAATCTGTTAAACCTAACTAATGGAATTACCGAGACATTAGTAGATATTGATGTTCCTGCAGGTTCCTATGATCTTATCCGAATTTACGTCAAAGGGGTTAATGTTGTCCTTATAGACGGCGCTAAATTTGATTTAAAGGTGCCCAGCGGAGAACAAACTGGTATTAAGGTGTTTATTAAACCTTCAATTGTAGTAAGTGGGGAATTGAACTCAGATTTACTTTTAGACTTTGACGTAGGCAGATCTTTTATACCTAAGGGAAATATCAAAAACATTACTGGTATTAATGGGTTTAATTTTAAACCTGTTATCAAGGCAAGCAATTTATCTTCTGCAGGAACTCTGTCTGGGTTGGTTTCAACTATGACAGAAGCCGGGATAATTGGGTTGGAGAATGCAACGGTATCTGTATTTGAGACAGGCACTTTAGATCCTATTATGACCGCCGCTACATATGAGAACGGTAATTATACCGTAATGGGTCTTAATGCAGGTTCATATAATGTGATGGTAGAACTCGAAGGGTATGAATCGCAAACTGTGGAAGAAGTAACTATTGTGGCGGGGAATAAAATATTTCAAGACTTTGATTTGGTTCCTGTGCCATAAGGAACAGTGGTTAAGTCCGAAAGGCGGAATAGTGATATTCCGCCTTTTTTATTAGAAACACCTGGCTAACCATTTACTTCAAATTCAGAATTCCATGCTGCATAATTGGTAAAAATCACTATTTTAGGTTGTAGAAGGCAGTAAATCCATGAATTAAATTCTTTGGTTTTGCTTTTATTTTCAATTATGAAAGTTGCTATATATAACGAATTTCAAGGGCCAATTTCAATTTCAAGTGTCAGTGATCCAAACCCTTCAGAGTTTGGTGTGGTCATTAAAGTGGAAGCCAGCGGCTTATGTCTTAGTGACTGGCATGGCTGGATGGGACACGACCCGGACATTGTATTACCTCATGTTCCCGGTCATGAGTTTTCCGGTAAGATAATAGGAGTTGGAAAGGGTGTTAAAAAATGGCAGGAAGGTCGTCGGGTTACCGTACCATTCGTTGGCGGATGTGGATCTTGTACCTATTGCCTCGAAGGTAATCAACAAGTATGTGACTTTCAGTTTCAACCGGGGTTTACAGCCTGGGGTTCTTTTGCGGAATATGTGGCGATTGATTACGCGGATGTAAACCTTGTAGAGTTACCCGATGAGATGAATTTCCTTGAAGCTGCAGGATTGGGTTGTAGATTTATAACGGCATACCGTGGTGTTAGAGAGCAGGGTAAGTTAACCTCAGATCAAACCATTGCAGTGCATGGATGTGGTGGGGTAGGGCTTTCTGCTATTCAAATTGCAAAAGGTATTGGAGCTAAAGTCATAGCCATAGACATAAGTGATGA
>CBDTVT010000217.1:0-4016 GCA_965364275.1 uncultured Eudoraea sp.
ATGCTGAAACTCGTTAAATATGTAAATGAACGGGGAGGGCAATCAGTTATATCCGCATTAACTGAGCCCAAAGCTGTATACGATTCATTTCAAAAGATGTTTGAAGATTTATATGAACACGAAATTTTTGTTTCTAAAAGCATCAATGAGCTGGTACATGTAGCCCTTCAGGAAAAGGATTATGCTACCCATAATTTTCTTCAATGGTATGTTGCAGAACAGATGGAAGAAGAAGCGCTTGCGCGAACTATTTTAGATAAGATTAACCTCATTGGGAATGATAAAAGCGGGCTCTACCTATTCGATAGAGATGTACAACAGATCACGGTTGAAAGTGCAGCTGCGGACCCCCAGCCTTAATAAAAAAGAGGATCTTGCAAGATCCTCTTTTTTATGGTAAAATAAATTATGGTTTTAACCAATTAGTGCCAAACTTTATTTTCCCAGCATCACTAATTCATTGCATTTAATCTCGGTAATATATCTTTTTTCACCTTCTTTATTTTCATAAGAGCGATGAATGAGCTTACCTTCTACGGCTACTTCGTTACCCTTAGCCAGGTAATTTTCCACAATCTCTGCGGTTTTACCCCAGGCTACCACATTATGCCATTGGGTGTCCGTCACCTTTTCTCCTTTGCTGTTTTTGTAAATCTCATTGGTAGCTACGGAAAATTTCGCCAATTTACCGCCATTATCAAGGTTAACAATTTCAGGGTCTTGCCCCAGGTTTCCAATCAACTGTACTTTGTTTCTAAGTGCGTTCATAATTTCTAATTTTAAGGATTAAACAGTTAATACTATCGGGTCTTATACTCCGACACTGCAAACATAGAACAGCAGTTTAGAGTTACTCGGTTAGGAAGTGCTTATTTTCGTTTGTAATCTTTTGTAGTCGTTTGTACTTATTTATAATACTGATTATTAATTATTTACATAGCTTAACCCAATCATATTGATTTCAAAAATTATACATGGCAAAAGTAACGAGTAGCTTGTCTTAAGGGAAATGGAAAGGCTATAAGATTTAGAGAGCCTTTGGTAATACAATTTCCAATGTAAATATGATATTGCAACACTACCCGGACTTAACTAAAAACTTTTATTCCTATATTGTTCTACTGTTCTTTAAAACTATAATAGTATGATTAGACAACTTCCCCTACTCCTTATTTTACTCTTTTTGAATGTTACTTATTTGATTGGCCAGACCACAGAAGAAGTAGTAGATCAATTAAAAAAAGAAGCCATTGAAAATTCTCAGTTAGAACAACTTGCTCATGAATTAATGGATGTCATCGGGCCCCGCCTGGTTGGCACGCCCCAGATGACTAAGGCGCATGACTGGGCCGTAGCCACTTTTAAAAAATGGGGAATAGAGGCCCGTAATGAAGAATGGGGTACCTGGAGAGGTTGGGAACGGGGTATTACCCACGTAGATATGATTTCTCCCAGAGTGGTGTCACTAAGAGGCACACAATTGGCATGGAGCCCCGGCACTTCAGATTCAGGAATTACCGCTGAAGTAATAAATCTTCCTGCAGTGGAAGATTCTCTGGCCTTTGCAAATTGGCTCCCTAATGTCAAAGGCAAATTTGTGACAGTCTCTATGAATCAGCCTACAGGACGCCCGGATTATAATTGGGAAGAATTCGCCACCGAGGAATCTTTTGAAAAAATGAAAACCGATCGGGAAGCACAGACCAAGGCATGGTATCAACAAATCAGAAATACCAGATATAACAGCAGAACCATCAACACAGCTCTGGAGGAATCAGGGGCAGCAGGTATTATACAATCCAGATGGTCCGAAGGTTTTGGGGCCAATAAAATTTTTAGTGCCAATACCAAAACAATTCCAGTCATAGACCTTGCCCTTGAGGATTATGGAATGATATACAGATTGGCTGAGAATGGTGACACTCCTGAAATAAAAGTAGTTTCTAAATCAAAAGAATTGGGAAGGGTACCCACTTTTAACACCATAGCCACCATTCCAGGTAAAGAATTCCCTGATGAATATGTTGTTCTTTCTGCTCATTTTGATTCATGGGATGGCGGTACCGGCGCAACGGACAATGGCACGGGTACAATTACCATGATGGAAACTGCACGTATCCTTAAAAAAATATACCCTAACCCTAAGCGCACCATTATTATTGGCCTTTGGGGTAGTGAGGAACAAGGGCTCAATGGTTCCCGCTCCTTTGTTGAAGACAGGCCGGAAGTCGTAAAAGGGCTGCAGGCTTTATTTAATCAGGATAACGGAACTGGAAGGGTTGTTAAATTATCCGGACAGGGATTCCTGCATGCTTACGATTATCTGGGACGCTGGCTCCAGGCCGTACCAAAAGATATTCGCGGTCATATTGAAACAACATACCCGGGATCTCCCGGCCGGGGAGGATCTGATTATGCTTCTTTTGTGGCTAAAGGTGTTCCTGCCTTTTCACTTAGTTCTTTAAGCTGGAGCTATAGTGATTATACCTGGCACACCAATTTAGACACTTATGATAAGATCGTTTTTGACGATGTGCGAAACAATGCAATTCTTACTGCAATCCTTACATATATGGCCTGTGAAGACCCTGAAAAAACTTCGAGGGAAAAAGTTACACTTCCTACAAGTCTGAAAACAGGAATAAAACAAGAATGGCCAACGCCCCGTTCTCCGGATAGGGCTGGCGGACAAGATAAAAATTAAATTATGAGAAAAATCAACCTCTTTTTTTGTTTGGCAATTGCTGCAATAGGTTTTGCCCAAACCCCATCAGTTAAAATTTCACCTGATCTTACTCCGGCCTCCCCGGCAACTGTTGGGATGTCTGATACACGTTTAAAGCGAATAGATGCCATGCTTAAACAAGCTGTAAAGGATGGTGATATTCCGGGAGCCGTGGCCTTAATTGCACGAGATGGAAAAATAGTATTCCACAGCGCCTATGGCCTGGCCGATAATTCGGCAGGTAAAAAGGTTTTTAATGATGCTATTTTCAGGATCGCCTCTCAGACAAAGGCTATAACTTCAACGGCGGTAATGATGCTCTGGGAAGAAGGAAAATTTAAATTGGATGATCCGGTTTCCAAATACATTCCCGAATTTAAAGATGCCAAAATTCTCGATACTTTTAACGAATCAGATACGACATATACCAGTGTTCCTTCAGAGAAAGAAATTACGATCAGACATTTAATTACCCATACCTCCGGAATAGGTTATGGCTTAATTGACGGTGATCCAAGATTCAAAGCAATCTATCACAAGGCTGGTATTACAGATCTTTTTACTACTGAGGATATTTCCATAGAAGAAAGTGTTAAGAAACTCGCGAGGCTTCCATTGCATCATACACCGGGTGAGAAATTTACTTATAGTGAAGGTCTTGATGTTCTTGGTTACTTTATTGAAGTAGTTTCCGGCTTACCCTTTGATGAATTTCTCAAAACCCGGATTTTTGATCCTTTAGGCATGAAAGACACCTGGTTTTATTTACCAAAAGAGAAGCACGACCGCCTGGTAAGTGTTCAGCATAAAGTAGACGGGAAATGGGAAAAATACCCGGTTACGTTTTATGATACAGATTATCCCATTACAGGTGCTAAAAGGTTTTTTTCCGGTGGGGCGGGTCTTTCGAGTACCGCAAAAGATTATGCAACCTTCCTCCAAATGTATCTGAATAAGGGCGAGTTAAACGGAGTCAGGCTACTTAGCAGAACCACTGTAAGAAGTATAATGGCAAACCAAATTGGTGACATCTGGAAAGACGGGCCTAAGAATTACGGATTGGCATTTGGGCTAGTAAATCAAAAAGGAGAAGATTCTGGCGGCTTGGGCAGTGAAGGTACTTTTGACTGGGGTGGCTATTTTAATACTCAATATTTTGCGGACCCTGAGGAGCAGGTCATTGGTATTCTGATGAAACAAACACAAGGCACCTTAAACGATAATACAGCCTGGAAATTCCGGCAGATGGTATTTAGCGCTGTAGATGACTAAGCTGACTTATTCCTATAAA
>CBDTVT010000218.1:0-4011 GCA_965364275.1 uncultured Eudoraea sp.
CTTTAATTTTTCCTTCATTATATATTTGTTTATATATTTCAAGTCGATTGCCCGGCGCAATAAAGCAGCGTTGTATACGCTGGTTATATTTCCCAAAATGGTCATAATCTATTAGAGTGTTTATATATCGGGTTTCTTTAAATGAGAAGGATTCAAAATTAAATTCGGTGTAAATTTTTCCATTCACTAATTGTTGTACAGAATAGATTCCATTCTTATTGGCCGCGAGATCTTGCCTGTCATAGGTATTTATTCCAAAACCAATTGTTCCGGAAGCATACACCATATCTGCCAGGTAAGACCCATCCTTTTGCTTATTGAATTTGATTTGAATCTTTTTGCTACTTCTATTTACCTGAGCGTTTTCAGACAAAGAATATGCAAATAAACTAACTAGAGTTGGATTAGTAGCATCCCGTACCTCCAAGCCATAAAGTAGGGGGTTAGTTGGTTTTTCCGATATACTACTTCTTATTTCAAAATGCAGATGTGGCCCTGAAGATCCTCCTGTGTTGCCGCTGTAGGCAATAACCTGATCTTTTATGACCTTAAGATCGCCATAATCAGGAAATACCTCAACTTCATATGATTTTTTCTCATATTGAATATTTTTAATAAAGGATTCAATTTCCGGTGAAAACTTTTGAAGATGTCCATATACCGAAGTATATCCGTTAGGATGGGCAATATATACCACTTTTCCATATCCCCAAAGGCCTACTTTTATTCTTGTTACGGTACCATTTCCTATGGCATACACAGGCAATCCCTGTCGCTGTTGAGTTTTAATGTCAATACCAGAATGAAAATGATTTGATCGTAATTCACCAAATGTACCAGCAAGTACTAACGGTATATCCAAAGGAGGCCTGAAAGTGTTTAGGGGGTACTTTTCCTGACCCAAACCAGTAAGAACGGAAAGAAGAAGGAGGCTTAAAATAGGTATTCTCATAGCTGCTAAGTTGGTGCGAATTTAATTAATACGAGTTAAACTTGGAAAAAAGGTCTGTTAACAACCATATTTTTCTTTAATATTTATTTCAATTTATGGAATAGACCAAATCATTGGATTTAAAGTATTACTTCAGGAATATTTGCAAAAACTATTGCGAAGTCGTTTGAGGTGTGTTAACTTTGTGTAAAACGTATTGTAATTTGCATATGAGCGAATTGGTTGAAATCGTTGATTCCTTAGAAAATAAAATTAGCAAGCTTCTGCACAAAATAGAATTGCTAAATCAGTCTAAAATAAGGCTGGAGCAGGAAATTGTTACACTTAAAAATGAGGATAAGACAATAAGGAATACCATTTTGGAATGGGAAGAAAGATATAATTCTCTCAAGCTTGCAAATTCAATGCTGGGCAGTGATAATAATAAAACTGAAGCAAAGCTCAAAATAAATACATTAGTTAGAGAGTTGGATTATTGTATAGCTCAACTTGCTGAGTAGTGTTACTAAGAAATATGGGAGAGAAGCTGAAAATAAAGCTCTCTATCGCAGATAGGGTATATCCTTTGACTATTGACCCCAGTCAGGAAGAAGGACTAAGAAAGGCTGCAAAGAATATAGAACAGCTTGCCAAGAAATTTGAGCAAAATTATGCCGTTAGAGACAAACAAGATGTATTGGCCATGTGTGCCTTGCAGTTTGCCTCCAAGATTGAACAAAGAGGCATAGATAATACAGAGGATACCAAAGAAGTTACAGAACGCCTAAGGGCGTTGGATCAGCTGGTAAACTCTAAGCTTAGTATAAAATAAGTTCTTTAACATAATACAAAGTTACTGCCCACATTGGTATTTAATTTTTGACGAACTCAACACTAATTTGTTTGAAAAGGGTGAGTTTAAGTTGTAAAAGCAAGCCTTCTTGTAAAGGATCCTTGATCAACTTGTTAGCCCTAAACCTGTTTACTGGAGTTTGTACAGAACTTCATCAATGTGGGTTTTTTATTTAAAATTGGTTTTTAAATCATTTTGAGGCCTGATCTCGATTTGTTTTTTCCCCGCTGGGGATTAGCAATAATAGTTTTAAAGTCATATTTCTTAGTGATTGCTCGCATCATTTTTAAGCACTGCATTCATACTTTAACTAGCGGCAGGTAAGTATTAATTATTAAAATAGGTTATGGATATTACAACAATTGCAATAGCAGCTATAGTTGGCTTGGTAATAGGATTAATTGTTGCAAAAGTCTTAGAGAAGGGTAAGGCATCAAAGACCGTTGCAAATGCAAAAAAAGAAGCGAATTCTATTTTAAAAACCGCCAATATTGAAGGCGAGAATATTAAAAAAGACAAGATTTTCCAGGCTAAGGAGAAGTTTTTAGAATTAAAAGCAGAACACGAGAAAGTAATCATAAACAAAGACAAAAAGATTGCCGAATCTGAAAAGCGAACCCGCGATAAAGAATCGCAGATTAGCGGAGAACTGGCTAAGAATAAAAAGCTAAATGAACAGCTTGAAATAAAACTTAAAGATCTCGAACACAAATCTGAATATTATGATAAAAAGCACTCTGAACTTGAAAAACTTCATAAAAGTCAGATTCAGCAGTTAGAAGTTATTTCGGCCTTATCTGCCGAAGATGCAAAAAACCAGCTTCTTGAATCTTTGAAGGAAACTGCCAAAACAGATGCTATGGCTTATTTGCAGACCACAATGGAGGATGCTAAGCTTACAGCTCAGCAGGAAGCCAGAAAAATTGTCATAAATACAATTCAACGCATTGGTACTGAAGAAGCTGTTGAAAACTGTGTATCTGTATTCAACCTGGAATCTGACGATGTTAAAGGTCGTATTATTGGCAGGGAAGGACGTAATATCAGGGCACTGGAAGCGGCAACAGGAGTAGAAATTATTGTTGATGATACCCCTGAGGCCATCATACTTTCCTGCTTTGATTCTGTTCGAAGAGAAGTGGCCCGATTGTCTTTACATAAGCTGGTTACCGATGGAAGAATTCATCCGGCCAGGATTGAGGAGATTGTACGAAAAACTGAAAAGCAAATAGAACAAGAAATTGTTGAGGTTGGAAAACGCACGGTCATTGATTTGGGCATTCATGGATTGCATCCGGAATTAATTAAAGCCGTAGGTAGGATGAAATATAGATCTTCTTACGGACAGAACTTATTACAGCACTCAAGGGAGGTAGCAAAACTTTGTGGGGTAATGTCCGCAGAACTAGGGTTGAATCCAAAAATAGCGAAGCGAGCTGGTTTATTACACGATATAGGTAAAGTACCAAATACGGAAGCAGAAGTGGAAACACCTCATGCAATTTTAGGGATGCAATGGGCCGAGAAATTTGGTGAAAAACCGGATGTCTGTAATGCCATTGGAGCCCACCATGATGAAATAGAGATGAAGACCTTAATATCACCAATCGTACAAGTATGTGATGCTATTAGTGGTGCCCGTCCTGGAGCAAGAAGACAGGTGCTGGATTCCTATATTCAAAGACTAAAAGATCTGGAAGATATCGCCTTTGCTTTTGGAGGTGTGCAAAAAGCCTATGCCATTCAGGCCGGAAGGGAATTGAGGGTTATTGTTGAAAGTGAAAAAGTAAGTGATGAGAAAGCGGCACAGCTTTCATTTGAAATCTCTCAGAAAGTTCAGACGGACATGACCTACCCGGGTCAGGTAAAAGTTACCGTAATACGTGAAACACGTTCGGTTAATGTGGCTAAATAAGGAGCCATCTATACAAATTTAAAAACGAGCTTTAAGCTCGTTTTTTTGTTTCATATATATTTGGATGTCTTAACGAAGGACATTCGTTTATAACGGCAATTGTTTTAATCAACGACAAATTTAAAACCGGCAGTAATAATTCCTGCACTTAAACCTGTATTTCTTTTGTAATAATTATACTTTAAATCAATGCTCTTCAAACCTACTTTCAATTTATGTTGTTTCATAATAATTATGTTGGTATAATTAATACCGAAACCATATTGATTTGCATTGTAATCAGACAAATCATAATCTGAAGTATAGAATTGC
>CBDTVT010000219.1:0-4001 GCA_965364275.1 uncultured Eudoraea sp.
CAGCCGGAGTTTATTCATCAATCAAAAAACGAACAGTCATGATAAACTGTTGTTACTGTCACAAATTACAATTTTTATACCAAAATTCCAATTCAAGGAAAATTTAACATGTAATTAATGTCTCGTTATTATCCGAGATAAGTTTTTAATATTTTGCTTCTGGAAGTATGTTTTAATCTTCTTATTGCCTTTTCTTTAATCTGACGTACTCTTTCCCTGGTAAGTTCAAAAGTTTCACCAATTTCCTCAAGGGTCATGGAATGTTGCCCAGCCAAACCAAAATACAATCTGATAACATCTGCCTCTCTGGGTGTAAGGGTTTCTAACGCCCTTTCAATCTCCGTACGTAAAGATTCATGTAATAATTCTTTATCTGGATTAGGAGATTCTCCACTGCGAAGAACATCATACAGATTTGAATCCTCCCCGGCAATTAAAGGTGCATCCATAGATACGTGACGACCCGAATTTTTCAAAGACTGTTTTACATCTTCTACGGTCATATCTAATTCCTTGGCAATTTCCTCCGCTGATGGCATTCGCTCATGAGCTTGCTCAAGAAATGCAAATGTCTTGTTTATCTTATTTATTGAACCAATTTTATTTAATGGTAATCTAACAATACGTGATTGTTCTGCTAAAGCCTGCAATATAGACTGACGAATCCACCATACGGCATAGGAGATAAACTTAAAGCCCCTTGTCTCGTCAAAACGCTGAGCAGCCTTAATAAGGCCAAGATTTCCTTCATTAATCAAATCCGGAAGTGTAAGTCCCTGGTTTTGATACTGCTTCGCAACGGATACCACAAAACGAAGATTGGCTTTTGTAAGTTTTTCCAAAGCTAACTGATCACCTGCTTTTATGCGCTGTGCTAATTCTACTTCCTCATCTGCAGTAATTAAATCTACCTTACCAATTTCCTGTAAGTATTTATCTAAGGATGCCGTTTCCCTATTCGTAACCTGTTTTGTAATCTTTAGCTGTCTCATCTAGGTTTTCCTTTATATATTAAGTTCAAAGTGCATGGGCTGCATATACTTATACGTAAAAAAACGGTAAATGTTACAATATGGTTATATTAATTTAACTTTTTGGTAGAAATGTATTAAAAAACCCCTGTAAAACAGGGGTTTTTAATATCTAAGCACTAAAAAATTAGTCTCTTCTGGGCTTTCGATCTCTATTTCTATCGTTTCTGCCTCTATCGCGATCCCTATTTTCCCTTGGGGGTCTTTCCTTGTAACCTTCCGGCTTAGGCAATAAAGCTTTACGAGATACTTTTTCCTTACGGGTTCTTGGGTCTGTTCCTAAATATTTAATATCAAAAACATCGCCCATGTTTACAACGTCGGTGACCTTCTCAGTTCTTTCCCAAGCGAGTTCAGAGACATGGAGTAAAACTTCATTTCCCGGAGCTTCCGCATATTCTACTACAGCACCAAAATCTAAAATCTTAATCACTTTAACCTCATAAACACTGCCTATTACTGGTTTAAAAGTAATGGAGTCTATTTTCGCCAGAACGGCATCAATACCTGTCTGGTCCGTTCCTAATATCTCTACTAGTCCCTCTTCAGTAACAGGATCTTCATTTATTACTATAGTCGTACCTGTTGTTTTCTGAAGCTCTTGGATTACTTTTCCACCTGGTCCAATTAATGCACCAATATAATCTCCCGGAATCGTAGTTGTAACCATTTTTGGAGCATGAGCTTTCACATCTTCATTAGGTTGAGCGATTGTATCGGTCAATTTCTCAAGAATATGTAGTCTTCCTTCTCTTGCCTGCATTAGAGCCTTAACCAGAATTTCGTAGGATAAGCCTTTAACTTTAATGTCCATTTGGCACGCTGTAATCCCATCGGCTGTTCCGGTAACCTTAAAGTCCATGTCTCCCAAATGGTCTTCATCACCCAGAATATCTGATAATACTGCATATTTACCGGTTTCGCTATCTGTAATCAATCCCATTGCAATTCCTGACACAGGTTTTTTAAGTTTAATCCCGGCATCCATTAGTGCCATCGTACCGGAACAAACTGTTGCCATTGAAGAAGAACCATTACTTTCCAATACTTCAGAAACTACTCTAAGTGTATAAGGGCAATCTTCAGGGATCATACCTTTTAATGCTCTTTGGGCCAGGTTTCCGTGGCCAACCTCTCTTCGGGAGGTTCCCCTGATTGGTCTTGCCTCACCAGTGGAAAAAGGAGGGAAATTGTAATGTAGATAAAACGTTTCTTCGCCTTCAAATGATGGCATATCTATTTTATTTGCTTCTCTGGAGGTCCCTAAAGTAACTGTTGCCAATGCCTGTGTTTCTCCTCTTGTAAAAATGGCCGAACCATGAGTTGAAGGCAAATAATCCACCTCGCACCAGATAGGCCGTATTTCGTCTGTCTTTCTTCCGTCGAGCCTTAATCCTTCATTTAAGGTAAGGTCTCTTACGGCAGCTTTTTCGGCTTTGTAGTAATATTTGCTGATTAAATCACCAATTTCTTCAAGTTCTTCTTCGGAATGTGAAGCTTTAATTTCGTCTTTTATTTCTGCAAATGATGCACTTCGTTCATGTTTGGAAGAACCCGCCTGGGCTACTTTATATACTTTATCATATGCAAGGTCATGAATCTTTTTCATTAGCGCTTCGTCCTCATCTTCCGTTTCGTATTCGCGGACTTCTTTTTGTCCAAAGGCCTTGGCCAATTTAATTTGTGCAGCGCACTGGACTTTTGCAGCTTCATGAGCAAATTTAATTGCTTCAACCATTTCTTCTTCAGAAATTTCACCCATTGCACCCTCAACCATCATCACGGAATCCTCGGAAGCCCCAACGACCATTTCAATATCAGATTCAAGTAATTGTGCCCTTGTAGGATTAATGACAAATTCGCCATTCACTCTCCCAACACGAACTTCAGAAATTGCACATTCAAATGGAAAGTCTGAGAGTTGAATTGCGGCAGATGCAGCAAGACCAGCCATAGCATCTGGCATGACGTTATCATCATGAGACATTAACTGTATCATCACCTGAGTCTCACAATGGTAGTCCTTGGGAAATAATGGTCTCAAAACACGATCTACCAGACGCATTGTCAAGACTTCTCCGTCACTTGGTCTGGCCTCTCTTTTAAAAAAGCCTCCTGGATAACGACCTGAAGCCGCAAATTTTTCCCTATAATCTACTGTTAAGGGAAGAAAATCTACATCACTTTGTCTATAATTGGAAACTACTGTACATAATAACATGCAGTTTCCTGATTGTACAACAACAGAGCCATGGGCCTGCTTTGCAAGTTTTCCGGTTTCGATAGAAATCTCTCTACCATCACCAAGGTCAATGACCTCTTTAAATGTTTTTGGAATCATAAATTTTAATTAGCACCTGAATATTTATCAGGCTGTTAAACAATGGTCAACCGTCTTACATAGACGGTCTGAGTTGTGTTGTTGTGTTGTCGACCAATGAAAAACTATGTGTAAGCTTTTTGTGTTCGCCCCAAATTCCGGGGCTTTTGTTAAAAAAAAAGGGAAGCAATGCCTCCCCCTAATATTATTTTCTAATATTCAATTCTATAATAAGAGTACGATATTTTTCTATGTCCTTTTTCTTCAAATAATCCAGTAAACTCCTTCTTTTACCAACAAGTCTTACCAGGGATCTCTCTGTATTATAATCCTTTTGATTGTTTTTTAAATGACCTGTTAAATGATCAATCCGATGCGTAAACAACGCAATCTGACCTTCAGTGGAACCTGTGTTGCCTTCTGAACCACCATGTTTTTTAAAGATTTCTGCCTTAACTTCTTTTGTTAAATACATTCCAATATTATTTTAAATGATTTTTATGTATCTGATTGATTTTCAATCGAGCGCAAAGATAGTAATAAATTTATATAAAGCTGATGTCATTTATTTTTTTTGAGCTACAATTAAACCTTTATGAATACCCGGGGTCAAAGGAGAGTAATATTAAAAAAATGATAATATGAAAAAT
>CBDTVT010000220.1:0-3971 GCA_965364275.1 uncultured Eudoraea sp.
TCGGGAGCTGTGTGATTTCCTAAACATAATTGACAAGAATTTGAAGTATAGTAACATTTGTTACAAGGACTTTTCTAAATAAATTCTTAATTTAGAATCTTTAGAAAGAAACAGACTCAATGAAAAGACGAAACTTCGTTAAAAAGGCCACTTTAGGCACTATGGCTTCCGTAATAGGCGCTGATATTGTATTTGGTTCGGTTATGCCCGAAGGATATAAACCACTGGCACTGCAGGACCCGGACCCCTTTAAAATGTTCGACAAGGATAAAGGGATGGTGGTGTTAAATGACAAGCCCTGGAATATTGAAGCAAAGGCTCACCTTTTGGATGATAAAATAACCCCTAATAAGTTTATGTTTATTCGCAACAATGGATTAATCCCGGAAAACATAGATGTGAACAAATGGACCTTAACTTTTGATGGAGAGTCTGTAGGTCAGACGAAAACATATACGCTGGCTGAGTTAAAATCCAAATTTCCTCAGTATACATACCAATTGACATTGGAATGTGGAGGAAATGGCAGAAGTGAATTCGACCCACCCGCAAAGGGAAACCAATGGACAATTGGGGCGGTTTCCTGTGCCAGCTGGACAGGAATAAGACTAAAAGATGTTCTGGAAGATGTTGGAATAAAAGATGACGCAGTTTATATTGGTTATCACGCTGCGGATGTCCATTTAAGCAGGGATCCGGGGAAAGAACCCATTTCCCGAGGTGCCCCTATGATAAAGGCACTGCAGGAGGAAACCTTACTTGCTTTTAAAATGAACAATAAGGATATTCCTTTGGCTCATGGATACCCTTTAAGACTGATTGCAGGAGGCTGGCCAGCTTCAGTTTCGGGAAAATGGATTAATAGAATTAGCATTCGAAATAAGGTGCATGATGGTACTAAAATGACTGGTACTGCATACAGAGTACCTTGTAATCCCGTAGCGCCAGGCGATAAGGTTAAAGATGAGGATATGTGTATAATTGAATCTATGCCCGTAAAATCATTAATAACCTATCCAAAATCGGGGGCTATGATTAATAAAGGTAAAAAACTGGAAATCCGCGGACATGCCTGGGCCGGAGAACTTGAAGTAGCACAAATGGAATATTCCATAGATTTTGGTTCCACCTGGCAGACCTGTCCTATTGAAAAACCGGCAAACAGATTGGCATGGCAACATTTTAATGCTTCAATAGCCTTTCCAAAGGAAGGTTATTATGAAGTGTGGGCGCGGGCCACGGATTCCCGTGGTATAAGTCAACCTATGCTATTACCAGGCTGGAATCCAAAGGGATACCTGAATAACGCATGCCACAGAATTGCAGTAAAGGTTACATAAATGCAGGAGCACTCTAAGTTTAAACAACAGGTAAAAACCATCTATAGACTTATGGCAGGTTTATTTGGCTTATTCATTGTGGCTACAATAGGAATCCTGTTTTTGTTGTCTAACCCGGATTGGACGAGGAAAAAAGCGACGGAAGTTGAGCCCGAATATGTCACTATCCAGGAATCAGATGATTTTGACAAGATTGAAAATGGCGTTCATGTACGAACCGGGCTAATAGAAGCCGACGGATTAATGACGGTGGTGAATAATTGTACAAATTGTCATTCTGCAAAACTGGTCACCCAAAATAGAATGAATGAGGAAAGATGGATTGCTACAATCAGATGGATGCAGGAAACCCAAAATTTATGGGATCTGGGAAATAATGAAGCAATAATTGTAAACTATCTGGTAACCAATTACCCACCACAGAAAAAGGGAAGACGTGAAATATTATCAGATATTGAATGGTATGAGCTCAAAGATTAGTATTTATACAGTATTGTATATTTTGCTTATATCCTGTAATGGAATAAAAGAAAAACCAAACCTTGTCCTTTCAAATTATGCCTCATCGGAACACCTTATAGAGGCAGAAGAATTAGTAAGAATTTTTAAGGACGAAAATATAAAAATAGTAGATTTCAGAAATCCGGAGAATTATAAGAATGGACATATTTATGGTTCTTTAAATATATGGCGTACACACGTTACTGATAATTCATACCCATACGAAGGAATGAGATCTGACAAGGAAAATATTGAGCTCCTTTTTGGCAAAATCGGAATAAGTAATGATGATCTTATTGTTGTATATGACGATAAGGGATCCCCTGACGCTTCACGTTTATGGTGTTTATTAAAGTATTATGATTTTAATTCAGTGAAGATATTAAATGGCGGACTAAAGAGCTGGGAAAGCATAGGTGAAAAGCTTTCGACTGAACCTTTCTCATACCCTCCAACTCAATTCCATCTTCCAGAAAAAAGGAGTGAAAAGTTGTGGATTGATAAAGACGAACTTTTAGGTTTATTGGGCGATGAGCACAATAATATTTTTATCGTGGATACCCGTAGTACTGAAGAATACAAAGGCAACCAAATAAAAAAAGGTGCAACTAAAGGAGGGAGAATACCAACAAGCATTCACATAGATTGGGCGGAAACGGTTGATCTCGAGGGCAGTAAAAAGTTTAGTTCCATTGAGGAATTGCAAAAGGTTTACAAGGGTTTGGAAATGAGTGCAAAAGATACGATTGTTGTTTATTGTCACACGGGTTACAGATCTTCTTTGACCACCTTTGTATTAAAAGAATTGATGGGATTTGAAAATGTCAGGAACTATGATGGATCCTGGGTTGAATGGAGTTATTTTGACGAATTACCTTATGAAAAAGATAGTATAATATTATAAAATCAAAACATTATGGAAAGATATATTGACGCTTTTGTTTCGGCTTTTTTGGGAATTGTTAGTTGGACATGGAAGTCTATTCTATTTGAAGATGAAGTCCCCTGGTATGAGAACTATTTTTGGGGCCTGGTGGTAATTTCAATAGCAGTTTGGATTCTGGAAATTCTTTTTCCCTGGAGAAAGGACCAGTCTATTTTCAGAAAAGACTTTTGGCTGGATGCATTTTATATGTTCTTTAATTTTTTCATATTCGCTATTGTAATTAGCGGCTTCTATAATTTATTAGAAGTATTATTTAGTGACATTGGTATAACAGCTAAAAGTCTGGCTATAGTTGATATTTCCTCATACGCTATGTGGTTACAATTGCTTTTGTTTTTTATTGTTTTAGACTTTGTACAGTGGTTTACTCATACCCTGCTTCACAAGTATTCCTTTTTATGGAATTTTCATAAAGTACATCATTCTGTGAAGGAAATGGGCTTTGCCGCACATCTGCGCTATCATTGGATGGAGAATATCTTATACAAACCCCTAAAAGTTTTCGGCGTAATGATTCTGGGTGGATTTGAACCAGAGCAGGCATATGTGGTTCATTTTCTAGCCATTACCATTGGTCATTTAAATCACTCCAATATTAAAATTACCTATGGCCCTCTTAAGTATATTTTTAACAATCCGGTGATGCATTTATATCATCATGCGATGGACTTACCAGAGGGTAAATATGGTGTGAATTTTGGTATTAGTTTAAGTCTCTGGGATTATATTTTTAAAACTAACTACATTCCTGAAGACAGCGGAACAATAGAACTGGGTTTCCCTGGAGATGAGAAGTTTCCACATGATTTTGTGCACCAGGAATTATATGGCTTTGTGAAGCCCAAGGACGAAAAATAAGGTAGTAATCCTTTAATTACTCTTGGTTAAACCTTATGGCCCAAATTCCCCTGATCTCATTTTCATGGTAATTGCGGGCCCTATCGTTTGGATAAAGTTTATCCAATAAGGATAAAGTAGAAGTTGCGATCTGCTCTTCTGGCACTCCATGACACTGAAGGCACATGGCGTTTGTTGTAATTGGATAATAGAAGTCTATTTGCCCATCTGTTGTATCCAATATTGGTTCTGCAGGATAACCTGATGTCAGCGTTTTTTTAAAGTCAGCTATAAAAGTCAACTCCTTTTCATTGGCCTTGTTTAAAGGATTTCTGGGCTTATCGGTA
>CBDTVT010000221.1:0-3932 GCA_965364275.1 uncultured Eudoraea sp.
TATTGTAAGTGTGGTTCTGGCTTGCAATAACTATGAAATTATTGATTTAGGTGTTATGGTTCCACCTGAAAAAATAATTCAAAAAGCTAAAGAAGAACAGGTAGATATAATAGGATTAAGTGGACTTATTACCCCTTCTCTGGATGAAATGGTTCATCTGGCCCGCGAAATGGAACGCCAGGGTTTTAAAATACCATTATTGATAGGAGGGGCAACAACCAGTAAGGCACATACCGCAGTAAAGATTGATCCAGAATACAGTGCCTCCGTAGTTCATGTAAATGACGCTTCACGGGCCGTTACTGTTCTGGGTGACCTGTTAAAGAAAGATTCCGCAGATGATTATAAGGCATTGGTTAAAACTGACTATTTTTCGTTCAGGGAGAAATTTCTAAGTCGCGGGAAACGAAAGGAATACCTGCGTCTGGAAGATGCAAGAAAGAATAAGTTTCATATAGACTGGGATGCTTCTGATATTGTAAAACCCAGTAATTTAGGGGTAGAGGTGATTAGGGATATGGACCTTCAGCTTTTAGAGGAATTTATAGATTGGACACCATTTTTCCGAAGTTGGGACTTACATGGAAAATACCCCGCAATATTAAGCGATGAAATTGTAGGTGAACAGGCTTCTGAGTTATATGACGATGCCCGTTCAATGCTGAAAAAGATATTCGAGGAGAAATTATTAACGGCAAAAGCGGTTTTCGGACTTTTTTGTGCTAATACAATTAATGATGATGATATTGAGGTACTTGCACATCCTGTAAAGACAGATCCTGCCGACAAAAAAGAGGAAAATACGCATCTTATTTTTAGGACTTTGCGCCAGCAATCCAAAAAAAGACAAGGTGTTCCGAATATAGCCCTGGCAGATTTCATTGCGCCCAAAGAATCTGCAATACAGGATTATATAGGCTGCTTTTGCGTTACAGCTGGTTTTGGCACGAATGAACTTGCTGAAGAATATGAAAAAAACCTTGATGATTACAATGCTATTATGATCAAAGCATTGGCCGACAGACTTGCTGAGGCCTTTGCTGAGTATTTACATAAAGAAGTCCGAATGAATTCTTGGGGATATGCAGGAAAAGAACAACTCTCCAATGAAAATTTGATAAAAGAAGAATACAGGGGAATAAGACCGGCACCGGGCTACCCGGCTTGTCCCGATCATACGGAAAAATTGACCATCTGGAAATTACTGGACGTAAACAAGGCAATTGGAGTTAAATTGACAGATAACCTGGCTATGTTCCCTGCGGCCAGTGTAAGTGGATATTATTTTGCACATCGGAAGGCTCGATATTTTGGTTTGGGTAAGATAACAGAAGATCAGATTGTTGATTATGCCGCGAGGAAAGAAATTGAGTTGAGTATAGCAAGGAAATGGCTTGCGCCAAATATAGCTGATGAATAAGAGAAAGATCCTGCTGGATTTAAACTGGATCAATGACTTAGCCGGATAAAAAAATTAAGATTCAAAAATACTTTGAACTAAAAATATTAAAAAGCTGTAAGCATAAATGAAAGTCACCGAACATATAGAAAGGGCTAAAGGGAATACGCTATTCTCTTTTGAAATTATTCCTCCGGTTAAAGGCAGAAACATAAAGGAGCTATACGATAATATTGATCCTTTAATGGACTTCAACCCACCCTTTATAGATGTAACTACTTCCAGGGAAGAGTATATTTATATAGATAAGAATGGGCTTTTAGATAAAAAACTTACACGTATGAGGCCCGGTACGGTAGGGATTTGTGCTTCAATTAAGCACAAATATGATGTGGATACTATTCCGCATGTACTATGTGGCGGGTTTACAAAAGAAGAAACAGAATATTTATTGATAGATTGTCACTATTTAGGGATAGACAATATTATGGCTCTCAGGGGAGATGCTATGAAAGAAGAAAAGTATTTTGAACCTGCTAAAGGTGGTCATGTATACGCATCAGAACTCGTAGAACAAATACATAACCTAAACTGCGGTCAGTATTTACATGAGGTTGTGGAGACTGATTATTGTGCTGATTTTTGTATTGGTATAGCCGGTTATCCCGAAAAACATATGGAAGCTCCTTCTTTACAAACAGATTTAAAATGGCTAAAGAAAAAAGTTGAGCTTGGAGCCAATTACGTGGTAACACAAATGTTTTTTGACAATAAAAAGTTTTTTGATTTTGTTAAAGCCGCCAGGGATATGGGTATTACTGTACCCATAATTCCAGGAATAAAGCCTATTGCAGTTAGAAGGCATTTACAATTATTACCACAGGTGTTTCGAATTGACCTTCCGCAGGACTTAATTGATGCTGTGGAAAACTGTAAGAATAATAAGGAAGTTAGACAGGTTGGGATTGAATGGGCGATAGAGCAATCCAGAGAATTAAAGGCTGCAGGAGTTCCGGTTCTTCATTACTATTCCATGGGCAAATCAACTAATATTAAGGCCATTGCCGAAGCTGTATTTTAATTGAATAGAGCTTTTTTATAACTCAATTTATTTTAAAAGTAGGGCTACACTACTATGTTACCTTCGGAATCGATATTACTTTGTGTAATAAATACCTTTCAGAAATATCCTGATAAGAACCCTAATCATACGGAGTAAACTACTCGTATTATTTGCTATTTTTACACCCAATGGACACCAGATTTTTTTTCGCATGCCTACTTTCCTGTCTGTGGTGTTTTTCCCAAAAAGAAGAAACACCTAAAAAGTTTACCATAGATGCTAATCCTTTTTATGGTTCTATTATCCTTCACAACACGGATATTTCTCATTTAATCAATGCACATCCTGCAGGAGTTATTCTTGGGTTTAACAAGAAAAATTTTGGATCTAAGGAATGGCATCAGGAATATAACTATCCAGATACTGGGATTTCATTTATTTATCAGGATATGAAAGATGAAATCCTGGGTACAAATTTTAGTTTGCACGCACATTATAATTTTTATTTCTTTAAACGGAACATGCAATTCAGAATTGGTCAGGGCTTAGCCTATAACACCAATCCCTACGATAAGAATCAAAATTTCAAGGGTAATGCCTACGGCTCTCATATAATGAGCTCTACCTTATTTATGCTCAATTATCACAAGGAACAATTATTCAAAAACTTGGGAATTAAAGCAGGAATATCCATTATTCATTATTCCAATGCCAACGTTAAAGCACCCAATACTTCTACGAATACATTTGCCTTTAATGCCGGACTTGTTTATAATTTGAATGGCAATGAAGAAATTGTTTATATAAAGAATCCTAATAAAGAAAAAATTACCCAACCTATCAAAGCTAATCTGGTCTTTAGAACCGGTATTAATGAGAGTGATGTGGTTAATTCGGGTCAGTATCCGTTTTATATTTTCTCAGCTTATGCGGATAAACGATTATCCAGAAAAAGTGGAATACAACTCGGAGCAGATGTATTTTTTTCTAACTTTTTAAAAGAATTGATCCGTTATCAGTCCATATCCTTTCCTGAGTTGGATGTTGATCCTGATACAGATTATAAACGAGTGGGTATGTTCGTGGGATTTGAACTCTATATTTCTAAATTAAGTGCTATCGCTCAGCTGGGCTATTATGTTTATTATCCTTTTGATTTTGAAGGAAAAGTGTACAATAGAATTGGTTTAAAATATTATTTTGGAAAAAAATTATTTGGTGCAGTTACTTTAAAATCGCATGGTGCTGCAGCCGAAGCGGTAGAGTTTGGACTTGGTATAAGATTATAGAAATTATTGGAAATAAGTTAATTTGAGGAATGAAGATTAAAATAACGTTATTGAAAAGCAAATATCTTCGAGTAACAGTGGTTATTGGACTTATTTTTTTGATGAGTTGCAATGGAGATAATGCACCGGACTGTTTCCAAAACGCAGGTGACACTATACGTGATGTGATCCCGGTAGAAAG
>CBDTVT010000222.1:0-3846 GCA_965364275.1 uncultured Eudoraea sp.
TTCAACTCTAAGATCACCTCTTTATTTCCTAATAAGATAGGGATTGCTATCCCTTCTTCACAAGCAATTTGAGCAGTTTTCAACACATCCAAATGATTCGCTTCAGCAAAAACAATCCTTTTTGGATTATTTTTAGCTCTATTCATCAATAGTCGCATCACCTTATTATCATCTCCGGATCTTTTAAGAAGTTCTTCCCTATACCTGTCCCAGTCTTCAATAGGCTCCTTTGCAACTCCGCTTTCCATGGCTGCTTTTGCTACCGCCGGTGGTATTTCCGCTATAAGCCTTGGATCAAAGGGTTTTGGAATTATATAGTCCTTACCAAAAGTTAATCTGGTTTCACCATAAGCAATATTTACCTGTTCGGGAACTGGTTGCTTAGTCAAATCAGATAATGCTTTTACAGCTGCCATTTTCATGGCTTCGTTAATTTTAGTTGCCCTTACGTCCAGTGCCCCTCGAAATATAAATGGAAATCCCAATACATTATTTACCTGATTGGGATGATCAGATCTTCCGGTAGCCATAATAACATCATCTCTTGTACTACATGCCAGTTTGTACTTTATCTCAGGGTCCGGATTGGCCATCGCAAAGACAATTGGGTCTTTAGCCATCGATTTAAGCATTTCCGGAGTCAGGATATCAGCAATAGAGAGTCCGATAAAAACATCGGCATCCTTAGAGGCTTCGGCCAGGGTATTTATCTTTCTCTTTGTAGCAAATTCGCTTTTTTCTTTGGAGAGATTTTCTGCATCCTGGCGAATTACACCTTTGCTATCTAACATAACAATATTCTCCGCTACGGCACCAAAGGCTTTATAAAGTCTTGTACAAGAAACCGCCGCCGCACCGGCTCCACTAACAACGATCTTTACTTTTTCTATTTTTTTATTAGCTACCTCCAATGCATTTAGCAAGGCAGCAGCCGAAATTATTGCTGTTCCATGCTGATCATCGTGCATCACAGGAATATCAAGCTCTTCCTTTAATCTTCTTTCAATTTCAAAAGCTTCAGGAGCTTTAATATCCTCCAGATTTATCCCCCCAAAAGTGGGTGCAATAATCTTTACAGTTTCTACAAACTTGTCTACATCTTTTGTGTCAAGTTCAATATCAATACCATCTATGTCAGCAAAAATTTTAAACAGTAAACTCTTGCCCTCCATTACTGGTTTGGAAGCCTCCGGGCCAATATCTCCAAGCCCCAAAACAGCAGTACCATTAGTGATAATGGCTACAATATTTCCTTTTGCTGTGTATTTATACACATTTTCCTTATCCTTTTTAATTTCCAGACAAGGCTCGGCCACACCAGGAGAATAGGCAAGAGCTAAATCACGCTGAGTGGCGTAAGGCTTCGTGGGAACAACTTTAATTTTGCCCGGTGTAGGTTTGGCATGATAGATTAATGCCTCTCTTCTTTTTTTCTCTTCGCCCATGAATTCATTTTGAATCTCAAATTTAAGAGTATTTCCTGGGATACGAACATATCTTTGAATACAATTAAAATTAGGTCAAGCTTTGGATTATGCTTTTGGAACCTTCAGAGGTTATGGGAGTATTGAGTTTTCGATATCTGGTATAACTCTATTCTTTGGTTTCTTCCCCGGTCACGTTTAAGCGCAAGGCGAAAAGCGAGGCAATAATAAAGAAAGTGCCTGCAAAAAGCATTGCGTTAATGGCATTACCACCCAGGAAGTTCTTAAAGATCGTCCCGAAGGTAAGCGTCTCTATTCCCATTGGAATAACGATCATCATATTCAAAATGCCCATATAAACACCACGTCTATCTTGAGGTACAATTTTCGAGACCATGGTATATGGAATACCCATCATGGCAGCCCACCCGATACCAAAAAGCACCATCGGAAAGAGAACATAAACCGGGTCTGAAATATATGGAACGGTCAATAAAGCGAGTCCGGTACCTAATAAACTTGCTGCATAAATTTTCTTCCCGCCATACTTCATTGTCAAAGGAACCAGGGCCAAAGCAACGACAACAGTTACAATATTATATGTAGTACTCATTTTTGCCGATTGCGCAGCTGCCGATGAGAGATCATATCCCATAGTTTTCATAAACAAGGGTGTTATATACTGCCAATAAACAAATAGTGCATACCATTGAAAAAGATATACAGCTGAAAGCTTCCACATAAATTTGGGCATTTCTTTGACCGCTTTTGAAATTTCAACAAACGGCATTTTAAAACGAGCTGCAAAGGGCAATGCCTTATGAGAATTAATTTCGGCAAGTTCTTCATCGCTGGGAGGTATTTCCGGGGTTTTAAGCACGGACCATAAAATGGTCGATACCGACAAAACCGAACCTATAAAAAAGGAATAGTACAACCATTTAGGAATTGAACCCGCAACTTCTGCATTAGCATCTCCGCCAAACCAATCCTGGAACAAGAAAATAGAGGCATTGGCCAGTACAATACCTGCACCTACAAAAAGACTCTGCATTTGATAGCCCAAACTCAATTGCTTATTAGGCAACTTGTCGCCTACAAAAGCCCGATAAGGCTCCATTGCCATGTTGTTTCCAACATCTAAAATCCATAGTAACCCGACGGCAAACCATAATGCAGGACTCAATGGAAATGCGAACAAGCACAAACTTCCAATTATAGCCCCGACAAGGAAAAATGGTTTTCTCCGGCCCCAACGTGGCGACCAAGTTTTGTCAGAAATGGCCCCAATAAGAGGCTGAATGACCAAACCTGTAACCGGCCCGGCGATATTTAAAATAGGCAGCATATCTTCCGGTGCACCCAAAAAAAGAAAAATAGGGTTGATTGCACTCTGTTGTAACCCGAAACTGAACTGGATGCCGAGAAAGCCGACGTTCATATTGAATATTTGCCAAAAACTTAACTCGGGTTTCCAGGTCTTCATAGTATAGGTTGTATAGAGAAATTAAATTTAATCCTTTTGTAAATACTTGGTAAACAGATCTTCAATATAGTCCTTTATCTCTGTTAACAATAAAATCATACTAAAAAACTGATCATTTTACCCTCGAAAACGTTGTAGTTCCCGGGTGCTTTATTTTAGAAATTCTATGTTTCGCTGCAATCCTGAAAATTTGGTACGCTTAACCGCTGATTTTTGAAATACTTTTTTAAAAACGTCTTCAGTGATTTCTTCCCAGTCTTTTCTGGTCATAGACAACAGCTCCGGGTGTGGATTAAAAAGGGGTTCCCGGTGCGCTTTAGAAAACCCGTTCCAGGGACATACATCCTGGCAAATGTCACAACCAAAGATCCAATCATCAAACTTATCTTTAACAGAGGTTGGAATCTCATTCTTAAGTTCAATAGTAAAATAGGAAATACATTTGCTGCCGTCTACCACATAAGGTTCAACAATGGCTGCTGTTGGGCAGGCATCTATACAGGCAGTACAGCTGCCACAATGATCAGTTACAGGGGTATCATATTCCAGTTCCAGGTCAACTATTAACTCTGCAATAAAGTAAAAGGAACCAATTTGTTGGGTGAGAAGATTGGAATGTTTCCCTATCCAGCCCAGGCCACTTTTGGCTGCCCATGCCTTATCCAGTACCGGAGCGGAATCTACAAAGGCACGGCCGTTCACCTCTCCTATTTCTTCTGAAATAAATTCCTGAAGTTGTCTTAATTTGGATTTGATGACATGATGGTAATCCTGGCCGTAGGCATATTTAGAAACTTTATAGGTGTCTTCGTTTTGAATTTCCTGAGGAAAATAATTTAACAAGAGTGAAATTACAGATTTGGCACCATCAACTAACAGGCGAGGATCTAATCGCTTGTCGAAATGATTCTCCATATACTGCATTTCCCCGTGCAT
>CBDTVT010000223.1:0-3814 GCA_965364275.1 uncultured Eudoraea sp.
AATATTGGTGCAGGTAAGACCACCCTTGCCAGGAAAATAGCTAGCGATCATAATGCAAAGCTGGTATTGGAACGTTTTGCAGATAATCCGTTCTTACCCAAATTCTACAAAGACCAAAGCAGGTATGCCTTTCCATTGGAAATGTCTTTTTTGGCCGACAGATACCAGCAATTTACAGATGATACCACCCAATTTGATCTTTTTAAGAATTTTATGGTAAGTGATTATGACATCTACAAATCACTGATTTTTGCTCAAATAACCCTGCAAGAAGAAGAATTTAAACTATATCGTAAAATGTTCAATTTTATGTATAACGAAGTAAAAAAACCGGATATCTATATCTTCCTTTACCAGAGAACCGAGCGTTTGTTGGAGAACATTAAAAAAAGAGGGAGAGATTATGAACAAGGAATAAATAAGGAATACCTGGAGAAAATTAATCGGGGCTATCTTAATTTTTTAAAGGGTTTTCCTCATCGCAAAAGTTTGATCATAAATATCGATGATCTCGACTTTGTTGAAAATAAGGCAGATTACGAATTAATAATAGATAAAATTCTGGAGCAGGCACTTACAGACTAAGGCCTTTATTTAAGATCGGTTTTTAAGTAGAGGGCAATAATTTTTTTAACACATATTTGGCAATTTTCTTGCATAGTTGAAAAGGAATTACTTTATTGCAGTTCAATTTTTGAGAAACTAACTAACTCAAACTATATATCCAAAACCCTGACACTAGTGTCAGGGTTTTTATTTTCAGGCAGTTACAAACTCAAAGAAATTTATTTCTTTTTTGAAACAAGCTGAAGTTTGGACCAAAAGTCCCAAATAACTACTCCGGCACTTACAGATATATTTAAAGAATGTTTAGTTCCGTACTGAGGTATTTCCAAAACATCCTGACAGCTATCCACTACTTCCTGTGAAACCCCTTTTACTTCATTGCCAAAAACCAGAGCGTATTTATTTGAAGTTTCAGGAATAAAGTGATTAAGAGGAGTGGCATTTTCTGTTTGTTCTACCGCTAAGCACAAATAGTCATTCTGAAGTTCCTTAATTAAATCTACGGTATTCTTTTTATATTCCCAGGCCACACTCTCCGTAGCTCCCAAAGCTGTTTTGTGAATATCCTTGTGTGGCGGAGTAGCCGTTATACCACATAAATAAATCTTTTCAATCAGGAAAGCATCTGCAGTTCTGAAGACTGAGCCAATATTGTTTAAACTCCTAATATTGTCCAAAACAAGAACTAAAGGTGTTTTTGAAGCACTCTTGAACTGATCAATATCCAAGCGGTCTAACTCACTGTTTTTTAGTTTTCGCATAAACTGATAAAGTTTTGCTAATGATGATTAAGCCTTTATTTAAACTAAGCTATACTAAGTTATCCGAAAATATCAACAAGGAGTGACAATCCCTGGGAAAAATAGTATTTTCGTTTACTCTCTGGTTGACAAAAATAGGAGAATAAACAACTTTGGCCAATTCCGGTAAAATAAAGAAAGAAACGCCTCTGATGAGGCAGTATAATACCATCAAGACAAAATATCCTGATGCACTTCTGCTATTCAGGGTTGGTGATTTTTATGAAACTTTTGGGGAAGATGCTGTAAAAGCAGCAGGAATTTTAGGAATTGTGCTTACGCATAGAAATAATGGGGGTGAAAAGACAGAACTGGCGGGTTTTCCGCACCATTCCCTTAACACCTATCTCCCTAAACTGGTTAAGGCAGGCCTTCGGGTTGCCATTTGTGATCAATTGGAAGATCCTAAATTAACCAAGACCATTGTTAAACGAGGGGTTACTGAATTGGTTACACCCGGAGTGGCATTAAATGATGATATCTTAAGTGCTAAATCCAATAATTTTCTGTGCGCTGTTCACTTTGGTAAAAATATACATGGTGTTTCTTTTCTGGACATCTCTACAGGTGAATTCCTTATTGCAGAAGGCAGCCTGGAACAAATCGATAAATTATTACAGAATTTTGCCCCAAATGAGGTATTAGTTTCCAAATCGCACAAGACAGATTTTACAGAAGCTTTTGGAACGAGTTTCCATACCTTCTTTGTGGAAGACTGGATCTTTCAGGAAGATTACGCACTTGAGACGCTTACCAACCATTTTAAAACCGCCACTTTAAAAGGTTTTGGTGTAGCTCAGCTGAAGTATGGCATAATTGCCTCGGGAGTAGTACTGCATTATCTATCTGATACAAGGCACAGTCAATTGCAGCATATCAGTAAGATACAAAGAATAGCAGAAGAAGAATATATCTGGATGGACCGGTTTACCATTAAAAACCTGGAATTGTACAATTCATACAATGAAAATGCGGTCACTCTTATAGACGTTATCGATAAGACTATTTCTCCTATGGGCGGGAGAATGCTAAAGCGCTGGTTGGCACTCCCCCTGAAGAATATAGAAAGAATACGGCGCAGGCATCAGGTAATTTCCTATCTGAAGGAAAATGAAGGGTCCCTTCAAAAACTGCAATATGGAATTAAGCATATTGCAGATCTGGAACGTCTGATTTCCAAAATAGCTACCGGCAAAGTGAATCCCAGGGAAACGGTACAATTAAAAAATTCTTTGGAAGCCATTGTACCCATCAAACAATTAATTTCTAAAAGTGAAAACAAATCCTTAAGGCTAATAGGAGATCAGTTAGATACCTGCAGTAACGTACGTGAAAAAATTAAAAAACTATTACAGGAAGATGCCCCCGTTAATGTTCTCAAAGGTAATGTTATTGCAAAAGGATATTCTGCGGAGCTGGATGAACTAAAGGATCTGGCATTTACCGGGAAAGACCATCTGGAACAGATGCTGAAAAGGGAAACAGAACGAACCGGGATTACTTCTCTGAAAATTGCCTCCAATAATGTTTTTGGATATTATATTGAAGTGCGTAATACCCATAAGGATAAGGTGCCTGAAGATTGGATTCGCAAGCAAACACTTGTGAACGCAGAACGGTATATTACTGAAGAACTTAAGGAATACGAAGCTAAGATATTGGGAGCTGAGGAACGTATTTTAAGTCTTGAACAACAATTGTTCTCGCAATTGATTGTATGGTTGCAGGAATATATTTCTCCGGTACAAAAAAATGCCCGTGAGATTGCTAAACTTGATTGCCTTTGTGGTTTTACACAATTAGCGATGGAAAACAACTATGTGGCCCCATTTTTAAACGACAGTACTGAAATATCTATTAAAAATGGCCGGCATCCTGTAATAGAAAAGCAACTCCCTTTAGGCGAATCCTATATTCCCAACGATGTGGTTTTAAACAGGGAATCACAGCAAATTATCATGATTACCGGGCCTAACATGAGTGGTAAATCGGCCATTTTAAGACAAACTGCTCTAATCGTATTATTGGCGCAAATGGGCAGCTTTGTTCCTGCCGAAGCAGCCCAGATAGGTTATGTAGACAAGATTTTTACACGGGTTGGTGCCAGTGATAATATATCTCTGGGAGAATCTACATTTATGGTGGAAATGAATGAAACGGCTTCCATCCTCAACAACCTTTCTGAACGGAGTTTAATACTACTGGATGAAATTGGAAGGGGTACCAGCACCTATGATGGGATTTCTATTGCCTGGGCCATCTCTGAATACCTGCATGAACATCCGGCGAGGGCCAAAACGCTATTTGCTACCCACTACCATGAACTCAACGAAATGGCTGCAACCTTTGAACGGATAAAGAATTATAATGTAGCTGTTAAAGAGTTAAAAGATACAGTATTGTTTTTAAGGAAACTTGTTCCCGGGGGGAGTGAACACAGTTTTGGG
>CBDTVT010000224.1:0-3799 GCA_965364275.1 uncultured Eudoraea sp.
TGAACAGTTCTTTAAAGAATCGGCCGGCAAAATATGCCAGCTCCCCTATCTCTATAAAGAAACTTTTTATTCCACCCAAACTTCGTTTTACCGTACTCATAGGTGTTTTTTATCATGTAGACTATATACTTCAAATATACCCTTAATACTATATCCTATAAATGATATAAGTCATATGTACGGACTGATCTTGCTCATGGTGTTATCTTCATTTGAGCAGTAATTTTATACTGTCTCCGGTGATTCTATGAGAAAAAGAAATTGAACTAAAACAGCAAGACCAATGACCCTAAATCCTGTATTTCTAGCTGGGATATTACTTATAGGTATAAGTACTTCCGTTACTTCTGACATCTATTTGCATTGGGCGTCAAGGGAATCTAGTGTGAAAGTTATAAGACAATCCGAGGACTCTACAAAAACGCGTATTGCAGCCCGTTGGATTCATATAAGCAGTGATGTGGCTATTAATGAGTATTTTGAATATATGGACTCCCTTGTGAATGCCTATGACTCTTTGGTTCCTTATCCCCTTTCAGAACACCTTCTGGTTCGTGCCAATCCATGGATAATAGACACCCTGGCCAATACAGATTACTATCGAATGATGGCACGGGATTCTTTTGTTTATGACCAGCGGAAGATGTTGGCTCTAAAGTCATTGGATTCTATAATGATCCCGGATTCCTTGTTGGCGACCTCCCTTATGGATTCTTTTAAAAAAACGCATCTCGATGTAAATATTCCCGAGTTTAAGCTTCGCATTTATCAGGATACTGCTTTGCTATTTACCTTTCCGGTGAGAGTAGGAAAAAACATAAAAAAATATTTGGCCATGGGTGATAAAATCACCGACTTAAGAACAATACCGGGAAGTGGGGAAATTGTCCGCCTGGAAAGAAATCCAAAATTTTATAACCCGGTGAACCAAAAGCGCTTTTATCTTACCAAAAGAGATGATAAGAAAACCACCCAAATGCCCCAAATACCCTGGATCGAAACTGAAATTAATGGGACTAGAAACGGGCAAATGATACACCCCACTACCAATCCTAAGACTCTGGGAAAGGCCAGTTCCAATGGGTGTATTGGCACCAAAGAATCTGATGCATGGATTATTTACTATTATGCGCCGCTGGGAACTGCGATCACAATCCGTTACGATTTGGAATTTAATAATGTTATGGGTGATAAGGTTAAGCTCAAAGATATCTATGGCTATAGACATTGATTTTATTGATCAGATCAATCACCTTAAAATGAACTATTTGCTATAAACCAAATTAAAAGATATCTGGTATATCAGAGCATAAGGCTTATAACAAATAGAACATTTCTATCTTTTAGTTTAATTGGTTTCAACAAGAGGTATCTCCATGGCCAGCGAGGCATTAACTAAAGCATCTATTTTGCTTTCGAGCTGAAAATAAAGGGCTGCTTTTGTGGCAGGAAGAATTTTTTTAAACTTTTTGTAATAGCTCTTATTCAGTTTGAGCAATTTTGTCTGGTAAGCCAGTGAAGCATTCACCAGAGCATCGGCTTTTTCATCTGTCATTGACTCATAATTGGCCGCAAAATCCTTAATTATATTCACTCGTTCTGTATGAACTACATACATTTTAGCATTGTATTCATTGTATAACGCCCAAAATGCAGCACTCTCAGCATCACTTAGTGCCATAGTTTCTGCTACGGCTGCTTTCTTTTCGGTATTCAACACATCTCTTACAACCTCCAGGTAATCATCAAAAGACTGTGAAAATGCAGGACTCATCATCAATACCATACCGATAACAAGCAAAATTGTTTTTCTTTTCATTTTTTAGTGTTTATGTTTATAATTAATGTGCGAAAATACAAAAAATGAGCACCCGTTAAATTCTTTTTTTATAATCTATTACCATAGGGGGTAATATTTCATTTTAATGAAATAATTCAACTTACAAAATCAAATATGAGAAGCAGCTAATCAACGCTACGTTTTGCGTCTACAAAGGAATCCGATGATATTTCTTCATCATCAATTTTATACAGAAAATTAAAATTGCTTGGATTTAAAAGTTACCTATAATACGCAGGGAAGGGCCACTGAATTTGATATCAAAACTACCTTTAAAATCACTCTTATCTAAATTCGCATTATATTTTAAAAACTGATAATTTGCATTCACCGCAAGATTCCTAATAATCTGGAAAGTAACCCCCGGACTAACATTCCATAAACCAGCGGATACATTGTCAATTTTTATATCAAACCAGTCTAAACTAGCTGAAAATGCCCATCTGTCTGTAGGAGCCCAAATATACCAAAAACCAATGTTCGGTAAGGGAAGAAATGTCGCTACCCCACTTCTACTAATGCCAGCTGATGTATCCCCAACAAAGCCTTCACCCTCTACTGAAGCTTTTACATTAAGTCCATGTATACCAAGCCCTCCACCTAACTCATGCTTTTGTCCGGTACTTATAACCCTCCCGAAGAGGATTCTGTATAAGCCAACCCCGTAAGACACTTCGGCTTCACCACCCACAGGATAAGTAATATCTTCCCACTCTATTTCTTCATCCAGGATCACATTTCTTGTAGTCCCAACTTTAAAATACTCTCCGCGTACGGACCAAAATTTATTCCCGGAAAATCTCCAGAAGAAATTAAAATTAAAAGTGTTATCCCCCTCATTAAGACCAAGGATCTCGTCAATGTCTATTTCTTCAGTTTCTTCTATGCTGATACTACCCTTTACCCCGAGTTTCACATCTCTGGCCGGAAAATACCAGCCAGGTCCAATAAAAAATCTATCCGTAAGTAATGGGTGTTTATCCTCCCCCGTCTGAGAAAATGCTGAGCTAAAAGTGATTAAAAAAACAATAATGCCAAGTATACTTTTCATATTTAATAAAGTTAATTATTAAATAGTAAAGTAAAACAATCTATTTCCGAACAGTTTACTGGTAAATATTCGAGAACCAATTGGGGCCGGCAACGCCTTCTCCCAAGTTTCAGGTTACCTTTGTATACGTCACATATCAGCGCGTATTTGGTTTAAAAATTACCTATAACACGTAATGAAGGACCACTGAATGTCAAATCAAAACTACCTCTAAAATCAGTCTCGTCAATACTCGCGTTAAAGTTCATAAACTCATAATTAAGATTCACCCCAAGATTTGGTATAATCTGGTAAGTAACCCCAGGACTAATATTCCATAAACCCCCGGATATACTGTCAATTTTTATACCAAACCAGTCTAAATTAGCAGTAAATGCCCATTTGTCTGTAGGAGCCCAAATATACCAAATACCAATGTTGGGTAAGGGAAGAAATGCCGCTACTTCACTTCTATTAATACCCGCTGATGTACCCCCAACAAAGCCTTCACCCTCTACTGAAGCCTTGACATTAAGTCCATGAATACCAAGCCCTCCACCAAATTCATGTTTTTGTCCGCTACTTATAGTCCTCCCAAAGAAGACCCTGTATAAGCTAACCCCATAAGACACTTCGGCTGCACCACCCACAGGATAAATAATATCATCCCATTCTATCTCCTCATCCAGGGTCACATTTCTTGTACTCCCAACATTAAAATACTCTCCGCGTACAGACCAAAATTTAGACTTAGAAAATCTCCAGTAGAAATTAAAATTAAAGGTGTTAGTCCCCTTTCTAAGACCAAGGGTCTCATCAAAATCTACGTCTGCAAGATCAGCTATATCATCTATGGTAATATTACCCTCTACTTCGAATTTTATATCTCTGTTTGGAAAATACCAGCCAGCTCCAATTATAAATCTATC
>CBDTVT010000225.1:0-3773 GCA_965364275.1 uncultured Eudoraea sp.
CCGGATCTGCTAACCCTGACGGATATGCCGTTTCTAATCCTTTAAATTGTAATGGATGCCACGACTCTCACAGATCTTTCGATTTTGAAACTGACGGACCCGATTACGCCGTAAGAACGCTGGACGAAGTTCCTTTAAGAAATTTAGTTAATATAGATTATACTATAGATTACGGGAATGCCAGTAACACTTGTGCAAACTGTCACCAACCAAGGACAGATGCTCCTACTGCAAATATGGAAGGAAAGTTTTTACAGACAAGTTCACATTGGGGGCCACATCATGGCCCACAAACCGCCTTATTAGAGGGTCTTTTAGGTGCCTACAGCACTTTTACCTTGGTTGAAGCCATACCCGCTGTAAAAGCAACAACACACAGAACAGAATCATCCTGTATAGAATGCCATATGGGCGGGACTACCGATGGTTCTGATGGTCATACCTGGACGCCTGCAGGAAATAATTGTGCTACCTGTCATCCAAACACTCCTTATGAGCAACTAGTTATGGATGATCTAATCGCTAATTGGGAAACTTTGGGAGGTATATTAGAAACTGTTGTCGGACAAGCTGTGGTTGAAGATTCCCTTGGTGTATATCAGCCTGTTTTTGAAGCAGATGGAATTACTCCTGTTCCCGTAGTAGGAATTGTTCACTTAGAAGATGGTGAATGGCATCCTCAAGTGGGTCTTTTTGATTTAAAAGATGCTGAAGCTGCTTGGAATTTCCTATTTATTTATGAAGATAAGAGTGGTGGTATTCATAACCCTGCCTATGCCAGATCTATAATCACAAACTCACTGGCAGCAGTGCAATAGTAGTTGTTGGAAAATTTAATGAATTACATACAACAACTCCTGCGCTTTAAGAATAGGCTCTCCGGTGCTTATGCCCAAAATCAATTAAGCCAAGAGTATAATTATAATTCCTTAATAAAAATTAGAGGTACTAAAGATCTTATAATAAAACAAAATGAAAAAACTATTTCGATTAGTTCTGGTTAGCAGTCTAAGTTTATTGTGTTTTTCATGTTATTATGATGAAATAATTGTAGAAGAGATTCCAGAATTACCGGAGGATCAAATAGTTTCATTTAAGAATGACATACAACCCATATTTACTGAAAATGGAAAAGACTGCACAACCTGCCATGATGGTTCAGTTGCAAATCCTGACCTCAGAGAGGGTAATGCTTATAACGCCATTGTTCCTGAATATGTAATTGAGGGAGATGCCGAAGGAAGTGAATTCTATCAAAAATTACCAGGTAACAATCATCCTATTGATGCTGGTTTTATTTTGAGTGTTGATAAAATTGCCTTAATAAAAGGCTGGATAGACCAAGGAGCCGAGAACAACTAAATAAAGACATCAAAATGAAAAACTTTAAAAAAATCCTTTGTGTATTTTTATTTAGTCCCTTCTTAATATTCTCTCAGGAAAAAGTAAAAGATACTACAGTAGTAAAACTGGAAAGAGCTGCATTTGAAGGTGCATGGATAATTGATAACCCAACAAATGTACTCTATAACAGGAATACTATGGAGATACAAATGGCTCACAGGTTCGGAACATTCAATGGAGGAACAAACGATTTGGTGGGAATTTGGGCGCCTTCAAATATTAGAATAGGAGTTTCTTATGCCGTCCTGGACAGATTAACTCTGGGATTTGGAACTACAAAATTTGACCGGTTGCAAGATTTTAACTGGAAAGTCGCCATCTTAAGGCAAACCCGCACTAAAAAGGTTCCTGTAAGTGTCTCATACTACGGTAATTTTACAATTGATGCCAGGAGTAAAGAAAATTTTTCCCAGGATCAGGATCGATATTCCTTTTTTCACCAGATAATTATTGCCAAACGGTTTACCCCTGGCTTTTCTATGCAGATAGCACCGAGTCTGTCACATTACAACGCGGTACCAGCTAAAGTAAGGAATGATAAGTTTGCAATTGCCCTTAGCGCACGATTAAAGGTAAGCCCTCAAACGGCTATTATTGTAGACTATAGTCAGCCATTTACCCATCATTTGTATCCGGAAGAGGGTCGTTTTTACCCCAAACCCGGGATTGGCTTAGGGGCTGAATTTAGAACTTCAAGCCATGTTTTCCAGCTAATAATTGGAAACTACAACGGCATTGTACCACAAAAGAATTACATGTTTAATGAACACGACTTTTTTGATGGAGATATCTTAATAGGGTTTAATATAACAAGACTGTATAATTTTTAAAAACAATTAACACACGGTAATAAGCTAAACATGTTCAACAAATTTATCTGTAAACTTCTTCCAATATATAAGCCAGCCTGAGACTTATATTACCACAAGTTTACGTTACAAGTGTCAATTATGGGAAACGATAAAACTAAAAAAAAGGGTACCAACAGAAGGAAATTCTTAAAACTTGGATTAATGTCTGGGGTAACTGCCGTCGCAAGTACATCGTTAATGTCCAACTTAGTTTCGGAAGGAGAAGAAAAAACTTCGGGTGAAAAAATTAGGGTATTAACACCTGATGGAAAAATGGTGGAGATAGCTGCTGAAAGTATTAATAAATATCCCGAAGCACATATAACACCAGCCGAATCAAGAAAAGGAATTCCCAATCGGAAATTTGTTATGGTAATAGATCTGGCAAAATGCAAAAATGCCAGAAACTGTGTTGAGAGTTGTCAAAAGGCACATAATCTGGATTATCATGAGGAGTTTATGAAAGTTCAGCTAATTCAGGACAATGAAGAGGCTTCACCATATTGGTTTCCAAAACCTTGCTTTCACTGTGATGAACCTCCATGTGTAACCGTTTGCCCGACCGGGGCCACATTTAAACGCGAAGATGGTATTGTTTTGATAGATAACGACCGTTGTATAGGGTGTAAATTCTGTATGACGAGTTGCCCATATTCCGCCCGTCAATTCAATTGGGGACATAAAGATAAATTCGACAATACAGAGCAGCCATATTCACCTGAAACCAGTGTTCCTGCTACTGAAGGTACCGTTATGAAGTGTGATTTTTGCCCTGACCTATTAAGACAAGGTAAATTACCACATTGTGCAAAATCTTGCCCAATGGGTGTTATTTATTTTGGTGACAAAAATGAAGATATCGTAACCAATGGTGACGAAACCGTGCGATTTTCAGAATTGATTAAAGACCGTGCCGGTTATCGCCATTTGGAACATTTAGGCACAAAACCCAATGTGTATTATTTACCAGCGGTAAACAGGCAATTCCCACTAGAACGGGGATTTGATGTAGATGAAGAAATAATTGAGCGCTATAAGGAAGTTCCTCATGTACAGAAATGGAAAAAACAAAATAAAATTTAACGGAATAACTCTTTATTATGAATTTAAGTAATAGAAAAAGAGAATTAGTTAAAGAATTTACCCCCATGTTGGAAAAATCCAGTCGATCATCCAAATTATGGATTGGCTTTCTAATAGCAATAATTTTGATAGGCCTATATGCATTTATTCTTCAGGTTGTAAAGGGACATGAAATTACAGGAATGAGGGACAATGTCGTTTGGGGAATATACATCATAAATTTTATCTTCTTTGTTTGTCTGAGTTATTCCGGAGCCTTTATTGCGGGGATCTTACACTTTTTTAAAACTCCCTGGAAAAATTCTATTTTAAGGATAGTTGAGATTATTACGGTTTTATCCTTAATAATTGGACCCATTTTTATTTTACTATGTATTGGTAGACTAGATAGACTGCATTACTTATTCATTTATCCTAGAATTCAATCGCCTATTA
>CBDTVT010000226.1:0-3732 GCA_965364275.1 uncultured Eudoraea sp.
AAAGTGTCAATTCTTTCGAAAGAAAGAAATACCTGATAATCATCTTTCTTTCGAGGATAAAGATCTACTACGTCCGAAGTAATATCTCCCCCGGTAATCTCTCTTATCAATAAAGCTGCCCTGCGCAAGCAGTATTCGGTATTATTTATATCTACACCTCTTTCAAAACGAAAAGACGCGTCAGTATTTAATCCGTGCCGTTTGGCAGTTTTCCTAATTGAAACAGGATCAAAATAGGCGCTTTCAAGAAATATTGATTTGGTATTTTCCGTTACGCCTGTATTAATTCCTCCAAAAACTCCGGCAATACACATGGGTTTCTCATTATCACATATCATTAAGTCCTCTTCATCCAATATGCGCTCCTCACCGTCCAGGGTCATAAATTTAGTTCCGGATGGTAAAGTTTTTACAACAATCTTTTTTCCATTAATTCTATCGGCATCAAATGCATGCAAGGGTTGCCCCAATTCGTGTAGCACGTAATTTGTAGCGTCTACGACATTATTAACAGGGCTAAGACCAATTGCACGCAATCTATTTTTTAACCAGTCTGGAGAGGTCTGAACAATAAGATTACTAAGTGTTACTCCGCAATACCTCGGTGCTAGATTATTATTTTCAACCGAAACAGCTATTTTTAAAGATCTGTTTTCAACATTAAAATTACTTGCCGAAGGAGTGATAAGTTCTGTTTGAATATCTCTCTGTTTAAGCCCTGCTTTTATATCCCTCGCCACCCCGTGATGACTCATAGCGTCAGCCCTGTTTGGTGTTAAGCCGATTTCAAAGACTTCATCTTTCTCTATTTCAAATACTTCAGAACAAGCTGTTCCCGGTATGAGTGCCTCACTCAAAACCATAATACCGTCATGGCTTTCGCCTAAACCTAACTCATCTTCTGCACAAATCATTCCATGACTCTCAACTCCTCGAATCTTTCCTTTCTTAATTACCAGGGTCTTTCCATCATTGGAATATAGCGTAGAACCTATCGTGGCCACAGGTACCATTTGTCCTTTCTCCACGTTTGGTGCGCCACAAACTATCTGAACAGGTTTTTCTAAACCAATATCAACTGTAGTCAGCTTTAACCTATCGGCATCAGGATGGTTCTCACAGCTCAGGACATGGCCTACTACTATACCCTCTAAAGAACCAGGGATAGACTCGAATTGGGAAATACCTTCTACTTCAAGTCCTAAATTGGTTAGAAGTTCCCCTGTTTTTTCTGCTTCCCAGTCGAGCTTAAGAAACTGTTTTAACCAGTTATAGGAAATTTTCATTGGCTAGTTTTAGCCTTCAAAGATAAAACAAAGGTCTTATACATTCAATATACTAGAGGTCGAATAGCTTTATTTTTTATTAAAGGATTTTAATCGTTATTTCGCATCAAATATTAGAACCAATCCAATGAGAAGATTTTACTATTTTTCCATGCTATTTTTAACTTTAATGTCATGCAACAACCAGGAAAGTGAACCGCTTAGGGAAGGGATGTGGTTAGCTCAATTGGATGTGATGGATAAAGAGCTTCTTCCTTTTAATTTTAATTTAAAAAAAATTGAATCGGGATATATTATAGATGTTTATAATGCCGGAGAAACTGTTCGGGTCGATGAGATTGAAATCCATAATGACAGCATAAAAATTAAAATGCCTGCATTTGAGGGCTATATCTTCGGAACTTTTAATGATTCGGTTATAAATGGCGAATTTATAAAAGAAAGCCTGGATAGAATTGTGCCATTTCATGCGGTATTTGGCGATAGCATTAGATTTCATAGCTCAGCAAATGCCAGGGTAAATGTTTCCGGGATATGGGAAACCAAATTTAGCCCGGATTCTGAAGATGAGTACTTGGCCATGGGTATTTTCTCACAGCAAATCAACAAGGTTATTGGTACTTTTAGAACAAACACGGGTGATTATAGATATTTAGAAGGGATAGTAGATGGGGATAGTTTGAAACTCTCAACTTTTGATGGTGCTCACGCTTTTTTGTTTACAGCAAAGGCGACAGATAGTAGTTTAAGCGGTACTTTTTATTCAGGAAATCATTTTAAAGAGCCTTTTATTGCCTACAGGAATGAAGAGTTTGAATTAGCTGATGAAGAATCTCTAACTTTTTTGAATGAGGGATATGAAGGATTGGAGTTTTCGTTTCCAAATACCGATGACACCGTAATTTCACTAGACGACCCCAGATTTAAGGAAAAAGTTGTAGTCGTTCAAATTATGGGAACCTGGTGTCCAAATTGTCTTGATGAAACCAAATTTTTATCAGATTACGTAAAAACCAAAAAACAAGACAATTTTGAAGTGGTTGCCCTGGCCTTTGAATATGCCAAGACCAAAGACCTGGCTTTTAAGGGAATAGAAAGACTAAAAAGTAGAGTAGGGGTGCCTTATCCAATTCTTCTGGCGCAATATGCCAGTTCCAGCAAAAGCAAAGCGAACGAAAAACTACCAATGTTAAATCATATTATTTCATACCCTACAACAATCTTTATTGATAAAAAGGGAAAAGTAAGGAAGATTCATACTGGATTTAACGGGCCGGCCACAGGCCAAAAGTATATTGATTTTAAGGAAGATTTTGATCAATATATTGAATTGCTGCTAAGCGAATAATTCAAACTTCAAATTTGAAAGTCTGGGACGAATTAAAAGCTCTCTTAAATTATAGTGGATTTACCCAACCAAATATTCTCCCGGTTGATGGTAAGATGATCATCTGATTCCCTGATATTGCTCGAAATAAAATCACCAATATAATTTGTCCCATACTTGCTGTTTTTATCCAAATCCGGGGTGACAATTTCATTTTTCATTGATTTCAGGACCGCAATTACCACTGCTCTGGATTCTTCATCCAGGCCAAAATGGTCTAGTAGCATTGCTGCGGATAAAATTGACGCGATAGGGTTAGCAATATCTTTATCTTTCGCCTCAGGGTAAGACCCATGTATAGGTTCAAAAAGCGCATTATTTTCTCCTACAGAAGCAGAAGGCAATAGTCCGATAGAGCCTCCTATCGCACTTCCCTCGTCTGACAGTATATCGCCAAACATATTTTCTGTAAGTATTACATCAAACTGGCTGGGATTAAGTATAAGTTGCATTGCAGCATTGTCAATAAACAAAAAATCCAAAGTAATTTCCGGATAACTTTCCCCAATTTTTGTTACTACTTTTCGCCAAAGTCTCGAGGATTCAAGGACATTTGCCTTGTCTACAAGGGTTAATTTCTTCCTTCTTGTTTTGGCTGCCTTAAATGCCATATGAGCAATACGGCTAATTTCTGCTTCAGAATAGGTACATAGGTCGGAAGCGACTGTACCATCTTTACTCAAGTTCTTCTCGCCAAAATAAATACCGCCAATAAGTTCACGGTAGATTACAAAATCAGTACCACGGACAAATCTTTTCTTTAGCGGTGATTTATCAATAAGAGTAGGAAACACTTTTACCGGTCGAATATTGCTAAAAAGCCCCAGCTCTTTCCTTAGCTTTAATAGCCCTTGTTCGGGCCTAATAGCATCAGGGTCATTATCATACTCTGGGTCGCCTATTGCACCGAACAATACAGCATCTGAATCTTTACATAATTCCAATGTGGAATCAGGTAGTGGGTTTCCGGTTTTATCTATTGCCTTAGCTCCAACTATTGCTTCTGTAAATTCAAATTGGTGGCCAAAAGTCTCCGCAACAGCTTGAAGGCATTTAACG
>CBDTVT010000227.1:0-3598 GCA_965364275.1 uncultured Eudoraea sp.
TTATCAGAAGGAAGGGTGATGATGATTCCGGCTGCATTTTCAATACCTGCAGCCATCAGGTTCTCATCAAGCTTTTCCCATATAAGTGTAGGCTTTAGGAACCGGACTGCAGAACATCTGCCCGTAGGTGTCTTCATCTAAGACACCGCTTTCCTCGAGTGCTTTCACGACTCCTTCAATCTGATTTTTTGAAATAATCATCTCGCTAATCTCACGGGCCGGAGATATTTTCCTGGACTCTGATTCCTCAATACAGCGATATTTTAACTTGCTTATTGTTGCCCCTCGAACACCGGCATCCATGGCCGCCTTTATCAAATCCGTGGCGCGTCCTTCATTGCAAATCAGGGTGAAATTCACAAGGTTATTTAGATATTTTATTTTCTTACCGGAGGCCGGATATTTAGAGAATTCACGACGACGCCATCTAGAGCCTCCCTTTATTCCATCGATTACTGAAACTATCTGTTCAATACTCGCTGCCTGGCTGCTCAATCCCACATAAGCTTTCATATTGACCGAACCCATTTTTATGGGATAAAGATAGATAAAACCTTTCCCTGGCTGATCTAAGGCCCCAATATCTATCATCATTTCCATCACGCTCTCCACATGATGAGACGCAGTCACCAGATTTACAATTTCCTTTTCGGCCGGGATTGTTACTCTCCAGAGTCCGATCTTATCTCTTACACCGGTTCCAATACCCAAAGTAATTGCCGGAACACCACTGCCCGTTTCCAATCCAACCTTCCCCAAAATGTTTCCTTCTCCACTTTGTGCGATGCAGCATATGCCTGCTAAATCGGTTAATAGTTCTCTCTTTTCAATTTCGATATTCTGGATTTTATTTTCCCGACATAGTTCATGTGCCTTAATCAAGGTAACCTCTTTACTGAAAACCGTCCCTCTTCCAGGGATATTTAACCGGCCTTTCTTAATTATAAAGCTTAAAATTGCCCGCTCTATCTCCAAAGAGGTTAAAAAGGTAATGATTGTGATGGGATCATGCACAAGGGATTTACCAGATCCAACCATTTTAAACAGACCTTTCCTCTCCTGCAATAGAATCCTTCGTCCTGCTATGGAATTGCTATATTCTATGCCTATGGATTCCAGATCTTCAAGGACGGCTGACGCTATTTCCTTGTTGGCAACAATCGTAATCTCAATAACATTTTTACTAATATCCATTAAATGAGTCTTCCTGTATATGTTAATACCCAGGTTGATCGGTTCCACATTCACGGTTCCGGGTTAAAAAGCCCTAAGTGGCTCATATCAGGTTTCACCCAATGGGTGAAAGAGCCTAATCTCGGTATCGTGTTATAAAGTTAGAAAAGCCAGTATGATCTTGCAACCTTGAACCGCTCATTTTAGTCACTTTCCTGTCGCATAGCCTTTCTTTTGTTGTTTACGTGGAGTCCAACTGTCAACACTGCCAGTATTGGGCAAACCGATGCCAGGGATAATATACCAAAACCCTCTACCACATTCACCTGGTTACCTATCCCCAATCCTATGGCAAGCACTAAAGGTACAGTGATCGGTCCCGTTGTAACCCCTGCACTATCCCATGCTATATTCACAAATTCCTCAGTGGATATTTTCGTAATAATCAGAAGTAAAAGATATGGAGGGATTAGCAGATATGCTAAAGGTACATTCCAGATTATTTTTACCACACCGAGAAGCATACCAAGACCCACGCCGGAAGCCACAGCCTGTATTAAAAGTGATTTTTTAAATGTTCCTACGGTTATTTCCTCTACTTTTAAGCCCAATGCATTTAATGCCGGTTCAGCTAAAGTCGCACCATAACCCATAATAAAAGCAAATAATAATACCACCCAAAAACCCAATATTCCATTCTCCCCTCCAAATAGAGGTCCTCTTGTAGGCGTATAAATGTATTGCTTGTTTGAAGGATCATAAGAACTCTGATCAAAGGAAATGGGAACATACTCATCGTTAATATTAGCATAGAAAAAGAATTCTTTTTTGCCATCCGGCTTTATGGCGGTTTGAACAATATCCCTGTTAAAATTGATAATGGTTTGCCTTTCATTAATTAAAGAAATCTTTTTAAATGAAGAAGGGACATTGGTCCCTACGCTATTGCCGAGCTTTGATAATCCGAGTTCAATTCCAACATTAAACAGTCCCATACCAACAACAGCCAGAATAATTCCCAGTATGATTTCATCCGGTCTTGGGAGTTTTTCACGCAAAACTAAGAATAAGACCAGGAAAAATAATATGGCAAGCGGTATGATTGCTTGAACAGCAGCCTTGCCATTACGCGACAAAACATCAACCGGACTGGATTGTATATTCTTAACACCGGAATATTTCTTTACTGCCTCTTTAAGGGCGTTGAGTTCGGAAAAAATAGCGAGTCTTTGTGATTCCGTACCTTTTTGAACAGCCCAGTTTTTTAAATGTTCAATATCTCCTTTTCCGAGAACAGATTTTCTTAAAATCGGGTCTTCTTTTAGCCTGCCAATAAATTCGAGCATTTTTTCCTTGTTGCCGTCAAAAAGAACCATTTGACTTTTTGGTTGGGCGTTTTGCAATGCATATCCAATCATCTCATTTTTGTCATTAAACAAATTCAATGTCTTAGATTGATTTCCTTTAGCAAAGAATTTAGCTTCTTCCATGGGCTGAGGGACATGGTTGAGATAAAGAGCGCCTAAAGACAGTACAGCTATGATTGGGAATAACGATGCAAGCGTCACTACACCAAAACCGGCAGACTCCGAAGTGCCACTGTTTGCAATTCTACAGATTCCGATGCCCAGCGCCAGTACCAGGGGAACTGTTACAGGCCCTGTAGTGACAGCGCCGCAATCCCACGCCAGGCCTGTTAATAATTTCATATTGGGCTGATAAAGTGCCCAGAAAGAAAAAGCCGAAAGAATGCTAACCAAAATATAAATAAAAGGCTTTAATGACCACCCATACATAAATCTGAGCATACCGAACAGCACAGCAATGCCAACACCTACGCCTACTGAATACACAAGATAATTCGAATGTTTATTTAAAACCAGAAAAAGTAAGGGTGCATCCCAGGCCTTTACATATGCGCCGGCAGTCTTTAATATGCCTATAGCTGGTTCGGCAAAAGTTGCACCTAAACCTAAAATAAAAGCAAAGGTTAATATGACGGGCAATTTGGTCTTTTGCGGCAGTTTAATCCCAATAACCTCGCCTAAAGGCATTAAACCCAAGAAGAGCCCTTCTATAAAAAAGGCCAGGCCAAGAACTACCACGGCAATTCCTGTAGCAACGATCGCAGCTTCACTAATGGCAATGTTTAAAACAATAGTTTGAAAACAAATTAAATAAATAACTATAAGCGCTACGGATTTCATCTGCGCTGTTATTCGTTCTTTTAGATAAGGAACTAATAATCCAATTTTTTGGTTAGCGGTGACTTTTACTGCTGATTGCTGTATAGAAACCATCATTTCTTTGTTCCCGTCTGTGATAGAATAAGAATGTGTTTGTTAATAAGAAGCATGGTAAATATCTCGTCAGGAACATTTCCCGTAACCTCTATAACTTCACCAAATCCTACAGTAGTCAGGGA
>CBDTVT010000228.1:0-3564 GCA_965364275.1 uncultured Eudoraea sp.
CGGTTTACCCATTACTATAATGGCAAGGAGCATAAACAACTCTGGAATTCCAAATGCCAATAAGCCCGAGATAACAGTTTTGTTAGTGGCAGACAAATCGGAAGCCACTACCAGTGGAATTAATAATGGGCTCAAAAACCCCACCACCAAAATTACAGTCCCAATGATAAGCTTTGTTTTGGGTTTTTGAGGCACTATTGGATCCAGATCTTGGTTATCAGTCATTCAGTTTTTTTAATATCAGACAAACTCCAGAAGCATTTCACAATGCACTATTTACCGGCAGGTTCTTAACTTGAAAGCAGACAAGCTCAAAAGCTTGCCTGCCTTTTTTTTTGTCCTATTCCTCTAATCTTACAACTACCTTATCCAATTCCCCATTATAAGGGAAGTGATTGGTTGCTAAATTTCTATTAGAATATCCATCACTATTTGAAGCCCTACGTTTAATTTTGCAGCATAGAACGGCACTGCTGAACAATTTTATCAACCACTGTAAATTCTGTTTACCAGGGGGAAATCTTTAAAGGTATTCAGGAAAGATTTCCATGCTCTTCATGAAAATCTTTCCTGAATTATATCTTGAATCTAAATTTTGGAAATGTTCCAAAGAATACAAGAAATATTATTGTAATAAATTAACTGAAATCTTATTTGTCTCCGGCGCCTTTTTGCACAGCTTCCATCACCCTGTCCAGGCTAAAACTACCTGGTTTTTGTCGTGGGGGAAATTCCTTGAAACTTTGCAACCACTGACCGACATAATAGCCCGCAGGTGCAAAGACCCACATATGCTCAAATTGCCAGCGACCATAGCCGATAGCTTCAAGGTGGGCGCGTTCGAAAGGATCGGTACGCAGATTGCCTACCATGGGCATGCGCAATTGTTCATAAGGTGCCTCCCATACATGCATGCCATGCTCATTTTGTCTCAGGAAGGTTATCTTCCAGTTATTATAGCGAAGTGCGGCTACGCTACCGTCATCTGTCCAATACAAAAACTCATGACGTGGCCACTCTCCCTGGCCTTTAAAAGCGGGTAAAAGATTATATCCGTCCAGATGTACATTGTAGGTCATATCGCCTACTTTTTTTCCTTTTAACAGAGCCTCCTTTACACCAGTATCGCCGGCCGCGGCTAAGAGCGTAGGCAACATATCTTCATGTGCGCCGATGTCATTATAAACAATTCCAGGTTCAATAACGCCCGGCCATCGGATTACTGTGGGGACGCGGAAACCGCCTTCCCACTGGGTGGCTTTTTCTCCGGCAAACATGGTACTTCCTCCATCAGGCCATGTAAATACCTCTGCCCCGTTATCCGTGCTGTACATGACGATGGTATTGTCTGCAATACCTAGTTCATCGAGCTTATCAAGCAGCTGTCCTACCATGGCATCGTGCTCTACCATACCGTCTGCATAGACTCCCAGGCCCGTCTTACCTTCAGACTCCGGCTTCAAATGTGTCCATACATGCATTCGGGTACTATTCCACCATAAAAAGAATGGCTTATCTTCTTCCACAGCCTTATCCATAAAACCAAAAGCCGCATCTGTGACTTCCACATCAATCGTCTCCATGCGTTTTTTAGTCAATGGACCTGTATCTTCAATTCTGCCATCGGCGTAACTATGTATTACACCGCGGGGCCCATATTTTTCTTTGAGGGTTGTTCCATCAGCAAAAGTAAATTCAGCATTATAATCCGGAAGTTCCGGTTCTTCTTCGGCATTCAGGTGGTAGAGGTTCCCATAGAATTCGTCGAAGCCGTGGTTAGTTGGAAGCATTTCATCGCGGTCACCCAAATGATTTTTACCAAATTGCCCCGTTACATAACCGTGTTCCTTAAGCAGGACGGCGATCGTGGGGTCTTCTTTCTTCATACCTTCTGGAGCACCAGGAAGTCCTACTTTGGTAAGTCCGGTACGGATTGGTGACTGTCCGGTTATAAAGGCGGCACGACCAGCGGTACAACTCTGTTGACCATACCAATCTGTAAATGTTGCCCCTTCCTTTCCAATACGATCTATATTGGGAGTTTTATAGCCCATCATACCCATGTTGTAGGCGGAGACATTAAACTGGCCAATGTCATCGCCCCATATTACCAGGATATTGGGCTTTTTGTTTTTTTGCGCAAAGACACTAACGCTAAATAGCAGCAGAATTGTCATTGCTAATATTCCTTTTCTCATAGTTCAATTGATTTTAAATTAATAGTTCCCGTTAAAAAATTTATAAGGTATAAATTTATTGATTTTTGTTGTATTTACCGAGTTTTCCAGTGATTTTATTAAGACCTTTTCTTCCACTAATTTTATAGATGTGTTTGCTGAATATGACCAAGTCCCTTTTATGCACATTCGGGTACTATTAAAAACCCTTACTTACTCCAATTCCCAGGGAATAGGTACCATATTCTTTCTTAAAATCATAACTAAAGGACGGGAACAAACCCCAATTTTTACCAAGCTCAAATTCATACTCCGTACTTAACCTTAAAATAAAAAGGTTTTTATTCCTTTCAAACTCCACCCCCGGACCAGCAAGTATACTCCAGCCTTTTATAATCGTATATCCGGCCATAACTCCAGTGACTACTGCAGTTTCTCTTTTTAGATTTTCATCATTAAATTCTACCTCGTATTTACCCAATTCTATGTCCACAACTACTCCCAGCCTCCATTTTTGATTAAAATGGTAAAAATAATCTACCCCAATGGTGGGAATGTTCTGAGAATTTAATGTCTCCCCATCTTCAAGGGTCTGCGGTATATGTGTAAGCCCAATTACCAAAGCAACATTATGTTTTATTTCCTTTTCCTGAACAGCTTCCTGGGCCTGAAATGGAGTTACACAGAAAAGAAATAGCACGATAGTATTTAAAACTAATTTCATATATTTTTTTTCTTTAATAATTACATTTATTAATGCCATGGGAAATTAATAAAACGGTTTGATCGTTCAAAATCTAAATCCCTACTTTCTTGGCAAACTTCTCATACGTTCTGTCTATAAAACCCGGCGTATTAAGACGATAACCAAAATAAATAAGACCGTAAATTTTATCATTCTCCACCGCATTAAATTTATCTTCATTGTACCAGTTTACGTCAAAATTAAAGCCTGCTCCAAAAATAATCTTTCTTGAAGCGTATCCAATTTGCAATCCTCCTTCCAGAATGTTGGTGAAATAGGTATTGTTTTCACCGGTGCTTATATCATTTTCAGTAAGCGTAAATTTAGAAAAACGAACCCCTAAAGAAGGTGAAAGATTGGCTCCAACAAACCAATTCTCATGTACGACCAATGTATAATAGTAAGACAGTGCAAGTCTGATCGGGAACACGCCCTCTTCGCTTTTAATATCCTGCAACGTATAGGAAAATTTATCGTAGCTGTAAAATAATGTGGGAATAAAACTGCCCGCGCTCTTTTTCTGCCATTCTGTTTGGTAGATCACATTTCTGAAGGAGAAATTTGGATTAAAGACATAGGAGGTCGACATCCCATATACCCGGTTGGTCATATCAGGTATTTGAATATAAGGATCAGTGCCTT
>CBDTVT010000229.1:0-3505 GCA_965364275.1 uncultured Eudoraea sp.
AAAGTAATATTTAAAAATAAATAACGTCTTACTCTAAAATATTATTCTATTTTTGAATACTCTATTAAATCGATAGGATTAAAATAATATAAATGATTGCAGACCAATTTCTAATTAATAAGGAAGCAGCAAATAGCAGTTATAAAACGGATAGGGCTTCGGAACAACCAAAGCGAAGCATTGCAAAGTCTATTAGCTGGCGGGCCATTGGAACATTAGATACCATAATAATAGCATGGATTATTACGGGTACTCTTTCTCTGGCATTTTCTATTGGATTGGTAGAATTAGTCACAAAGATGGTCTTGTATTTTTTACATGAACGATTGTGGAATACTATTAAATGGGGGAGGTAATTTTAACTAGAAAAAATAAGATATGAGTTTGTCAAGGCAGGATATAGAACATTTAAATAATCACTTTAGAGGAATACCTCCCGAAGAGATAATTTCATGGGCAATTCTTTATGGTTCAAAATCTGTAGTTACTACCAATTTCAGACCATATGAAGTAGCCATATTAAATGCGGTTACTGAGGTTAAATCGGATATTCCTGTTATATGGTGTGATACTGGATATAATACACCCAACACCTACAAACATGCAGAAGAATTGATCTCTGGATTGAATTTAGATATTAAATTGTTTGTTCCCAGGCAGACCACCGCACATAGAGATGCAGTAATGGGAATTCCTGATATTGATGAGCCCAGGCATAAAGAATTTACAGAACAGGTGAAACTGGAACCTTTCCGACGAGCAATGGCCGAGCACAAACCAGACGTATGGTTTACAAACCTTAGAAAAGGCCAGACTGCTTTAAGAGATACATTAAACATTTTAAGCTTAAGTGGGGAAGGAGTCCTTAAAGTAAGTCCGTTTTACCATTGGAATGATACACGCCTGGATGCTTATTTAAATGCACGAGGGCTACCCAATGAACACAACTATTTTGATCCGACCAAGGTTTTAGAAAACAGGGAGTGTGGTTTGCACACTTAAACACAATAAAGGAAAAGCTTACTACTGGTCTACAGAATAATTCGAACATTTTATTAATGATCATTTATGTTAATATAACCTATTAAATATATAGGAATAATAGGAAATAAATATTATGCAAAGTTTTAGAACCGAAATAGAAAATCCCATTGTAGAGAAGGACATCATTGAGCTCGAGAAAAAAATCAGGGAGTTCAAAGGAGGTTCTATTGACGAGGAAAAATTCCGAAGTCTGCGCCTGGCCCGAGGGGTATACGGACAAAGACAACCGGGAGTTCAAATGATACGTATTAAATTACCCTATGGTAAAGTAAGCTCAAGGCAATTACGCAGGATTTCGGATGTTGCAGACGAGTATTCTACGGGAAGACTGCACATTACAACCCGGCAGGACATTCAGATTCATTATGTTGACCTGGAACGCACCCCTGAGCTTTGGGCACAACTGGAGAAGGATTTAGTAACACTTAGAGAAGCATGTGGTAATACAGTAAGGAATGTCACGGCAAGTGAAACAGCCGGAATAGACATGGATGAACCATTTGATGTCTCACCCTATGCTCAGGCTATTTTTGAATATTTTTTAAGAAATCCCATAGGTCAGGAAATGGGCCGTAAGTTTAAGGTTTCCTTTTCTTCCAGTGATACAGATACGGGACTTTCGTATATGCACGACCTTGGTTTTATTGCCAAAATACTTGATGGGGTTAAAGGTTTTAAGGTAATGTTAGGAGGCGGACTGGGTTCGCAACCTCGTCATGCAGATGAGCTGTTTACCTTTCTTCCTGCCAATGAAATAATTCCTATGATGGAATCCGTTGTTCGAGTTTTTGACAGATATGGTGAAAGAAAGAGCAGGGCCAAAGCAAGATTGAAGTTTCTTTTAAAAGATTTGGGCCTTGAAGCCTTTAAGGAACTATTAATTGTGGAAAAGAAGGCGGTCCCTTTTAAAAAGTACCCTATAAATATTAGTACTTATCCCAAGGCGGTTATTTCAAATGAGAAGGCTCAGGATGTAATTATAGAAGATATTGAAGCTTTTGAACAATGGAAAACAACCAATCTGGTTTTACAAAAACAATCCGGATATGTAGCTATTGGGATAAAGGTAATGCTAGGAGATTTTTATACAGAAAAAGCCAGATTGCTGGCCGATTTGGTTGAAAAGCATGCGGCGGGTGAAATTCGCTTAACATTAAGACAGAATATATTAATTCCCTATGTAAGGGCATCCCTGATTCCATTTTTCTATACCGAACTTAAGAAAATGGGATTTGCAGATGCCGGCTATAATAAGGCATTAGACATTACTGCTTGTCCGGGTACCGATACCTGTAACCTTGGTATTGCAAGCAGTACGGGAATTGCTACGGAATTAGAGCGCGTTATCAAGGAAGAATACCCACAATATGTAAATAATGCAGATGTGGTCATAAAAATTAGTGGATGTATGAATGCATGTGGTCAGCATTCCATGGCTAATATTGGCTTTCAGGGCATGTCTATACGCACTAAGGAGAAGCTGGTAGCACCAGCTTTACAGGTTTTACTTGGAGGAGGGAATATGGGAGACGGCCGTGGTTTATTTGCGGATAAGGTTATTAAGATTCCAAGTAAACGAGGACCTGAAGCGCTCAGACAAATACTCAATGATTTCGAGGTCAATGGCAAAGGAGCCTCTTATGAATCTTATTATGCGGAAAAAGGGGAGTATTATTTTTATGAACTTCTTAAGCCACTTGCAGATATGGAAAATTTATCTCCAGAGGACTATCTGGACTGGGGAAGCAATAAACGGTATCAAAAAGCAATAGGAATAGGAGAGTGTGCAGGAGTGGTTATAGATTTGATCGCCACATTATTGTTTGAAAGTGATGAAAAGATAAAAAATGCCAAAGAAGCTATTGACGAACAAAAATGGGCCGCATGTATTTATTATTCTTATTCTTCTATGGTAAATACGGCCAAAGCACTTTTAACTGCGGAAAAAACAAAAACAAATACGCATAACAGTATAATAAAAGACTTTAACACTTATTTTATCGCAAACGGGAGAATAGCGCTGAATTCCTCCTTCGAAGATTTGGTACTGCAATTAAACCAAAATGAACCTAATGAGACCTTCGCTAAAAGTTACCTGTTGGATGCTGAGAAATTTTTGAACAAGGTAGAATCTTACAGAAAACTCGAACTGATACATGCATAATAGAGCAAAGTTAACGGTCGTAGGTGCAGGTCCCGGAGATTTGGAGCTCATAACTATAAAAGCCATTAAAGCATTACAGGATGCTGATGTGGTTCTTTATGATGCTCTTGTGGATAAAGCCTTATTAGAATATGCCTTTAAAGCAGAGTGTATTTTTGTAGGCAAGCGAAAAGGTTGTTATGCCTTTCAGCAAGATCAGATAAATGAATTAATAGTGCAAAGAGCACAGAGCCAGGGACATGTGGTGCGATTAAAAGGCGGTGATCCTTTTGTTTTTGGTCGTGGGGCAGAGGAAAT
>CBDTVT010000230.1:0-3490 GCA_965364275.1 uncultured Eudoraea sp.
TCGACCTTATCTAAAATTTGATTACGCTGTTCCTTAAAATAAATACCAAGCATCCTTTTAAATCCCTTTTCATCTGGGATTAAAACCGATTGAGTATAAGAATCTCTTATTTTCTCATTACTGGCTTTTTGTTTAGATAGGTTTTCAATTTTGTGGATTAAAGTGTTGAACCCTTTTTCATCTTCTTTTGGCTTTTCCTCTTCGGTCGCATTAGGATCCCCCGTACCGTTTACAACATCTTCAGCGGGGACAAGGTTCCAATTAGTCAACCAGGTTTCTAACCAAGGATATTGTTTAGTCTCCAGGCCTAAATCGAGCCTTCGATTAATTTCTGCCACTGGAATTTGTAATTTCCACATTTCGCCAGCTTGTTTTAATAACTCGGTGAAATCAGGCTGTAATGCAGGGACTTTACTCTCATCTGATTTAAGTGTCAGATGTCCTTTGTCAATATACCTAATCCACTGACTGTTGATACCCCTTACCATTCTATTGTCTAGTGGTATTAATGTTTGCATCCAAAAAGCTTTATTAGCTTCTTTAGATGTGGCAAAATTCAAATCTTCATAGACAGATACTACAAATTTAGGAACCCGGTAAAGTGCAAGGACCTCTTCCCGTCCCCATTTCCTTTGGTCCATGAACTGCATTTCAGAATGAGATTTAGTAAAAGCTTCATATTTTATCCCTGAATGCAATACTGCAGTTCTCCCGGCATTCTCTTGCCCTGCGTGTGTAGACTCAAATGAGTCCCTTATCTCGGTAGCAACTTTCTTCTCTAATTCAGCATCAGTGGTAAGTAGCCCCCCTAATGCAGCATTGTTATCAAAAAAGTTTTCATTCAAAGCAACTGCTTTAGCTTCTTGACTTAATGACCTTCTGCCCGCATATATAGGAGCCTGGCCTTTAGTCGGATTATCAGGGTCAACTAAATAAATTCTAATTAGCTCTTCAGGTTTGTATAGAATTGCCTTATCAGAATTACCCGGTTTAAACTTCCAACCCATTAAAATATTTGTATCCTTTTCAACTACGGCCGTAATAAACTCATCTGTAAATGGATACATCTCTCCCGGTATTTCGCCTTTTTCAAGATTAACAGCGCCACCGTTTGTAGCCTCAGCGAGTAGAAAACATTGACCGCCCTTAGTTGATTTCGTAATCAACATCAAATCCAAAACGATGTTTTCCCAGAATGTAGGTCCGTCCATCAGAGGATTGGGTTTTTCTAAAAGCGTTAATATAGGATGTTCAGTAATTACCTCATTTTCTTTTTTGGAAGTGTCAACAAGAACTTTAGGTAGCTGGAGTAAATTATTTACTATCCCGGTAACAGCGGAATAAACCCATACATTATTACCATAAGGTTTCTTTACTGCCTCCTCGGTATCAGTGCTTTTTTGATAACCGGGAATGAAAAAGTTAGGGTCACCATTAGGAAAAGATTTGGCTATGAGGTTTAAAGCTGCCTGTTTAATGTCAGATTGTATATTACCAACTGAGTTATTTTTATTTAGCTTTTTTCTATTTCTTTTACTCACTTATACAGTAATATAGCTTTTTTTCTTCTGCTTGCGGCACTGCCAAGTTATACCCCATGCCATAATTGTATCATCATGTTGCCCCGATTCCGCACTATATCGTTTTCCTTCGTCAACAAATGTCTTTGCTTCTGATATAAATAATTTATCGTTAACCAACAAGTGATTTTCTTCTAAAGCCTCATTTAGTTCATCGAGCATTATTGGCCGGGTACTCCCGTTTGTGCTCCATCCCGTAACCTTTTCGTTTTCATCCTTTCCAAATTTATTCTTTTTTAAAACTTTCATATGATAATATAAGTGCTTATAGTGTAACGTATTAACCACTGTATTTAACACCGAATGACCGTGATTCTCTATCTCACAGGCAAATATTGCATTATTGTATTTCTTACAAAGTTCTACGCATTTCCTGGCAAATACTTCCGGCCTCCACTTTCCACGCAAAACAGCTGCTTGCTCCCCGGTTTTTTTATCCAGAATAGCACACACAGAAAAATCACTATCCCAATTTCCTGCTGCTGGGTCGGCTCCTGCACAATAATCTCTATCAGGTTCAGGTAATTTCCACTGAATTAGATTACCTTCATAGCTTCCTCGAAGTGGATCACTGCATCCTACAGAAAGTTTTGCTATGGTTTCTAGTTCAAAAAAAGTGGAACCACGGACTAAAAAAGCCTCTTCCCATGATTCCGGGAATTCCTGTTGAAATAATTTCCCATGCTCTTTTTGCTTGTCTCTCCGAAAAAGCATTTGCTCTAAAGTAAGATAATACTTTTCCTGTACCTTTTTTTCTTCGTCTTTGATGGTATCAAAATATTCGGTTTTTAATTCTTCAGTGGGTAGGATAAAATTCAAAGGGTCGTCAAACCATGCGTAGAAGAGTGGGTTCCATGGTCCATCACCGTTCATTGCTTCTACAAATTTCTCGTAAAACCAACCAAATGAGCCGTTAGCAGTGGTTTCATAAACTACCTCCCCGTACCTTGCAGCCTCTATGAGTCCAGAGGTTAGGTTATCTATTAGAGTTGGATTTCCTGGCCAGAAAGCTACCTCTGAGCCGTGAGCCCGTTCTATTCCGTCCCCGCGCTTAAATGCTTTTTGTCCGGCGGTCCCAATTTGAAATATGCTGCCATTGTTAAATTCCAAGTGAGATTTTGAGTCACCTGTTACCTTTGGGGCCTTATCATCATAATCATGCATCCGCTTAACCATGCGGAAAATAGATTCTGTATTGGGCTTGTTATCCGCCAGAGTAACACAAGTGGAATGGGGCTCAGTACACACCATTTTGTAAGAAGTAGCTTGTTCCCAAGTTGTAAAGCCTCCCCTCCTGTATTTCAAAAGCAGGAATCGGGCCTTTTTACCAGCATCAATAAATTTCCGTTTTCGGGCCTGGTGCTCTAATTGGATAGAACTAGGTCTAAGTGCAATGATATTTTTCCAGAGGTCTTTTATCTGGATTCGCTGTTCAAAGAATTCATTTAAGGTTAAGACTTGTTTGGTTGATTGGGATAGGTGGTTTTCTATGGAATTAAAGACATTATCGCCTACAGTTGTAAATGGGTTACTGTTGGATTTGGGCATTTAGTTTTCAATTCTCCAATAGTTCAGGGTTTTCATGAATATTTCCTACCACTTTGCAATCATTGCCAGCAAAAATAAATCCATATCCAGGAAGATTATACCCAGCTTTTCCCCACTTTATTTCACAAATAGTTTTTGGCTGTGTTGAGAAAATAGATCCACCGGAGAAATCTAAAAACTCAATAATATCCCCTTCATAAATATCAATCCCGTGTTTGTCTCTGAGTCCGGTAAATTGCATTAATGTTGTATTAGGCTTTGCACTTAACTTTCCATTCACTAATTCCCAATCAGGAAAAAACATACATTGACTCGAATGTGCCCATGATCTAAATCGTATCTTTCTCATTTTACCTCCAAAT
>CBDTVT010000231.1:0-3441 GCA_965364275.1 uncultured Eudoraea sp.
AAGTAACCGAATCCCCAGTCTTGCGAAAAGGATTATTGCAATTACCATCACCACATCAATTCCATTCATAGCATGGGTTTAAAATATTCTAATCCTTTTAGGTTTAAGAACTTCTTTAACTTCCTTAAAGGGTATTAAATCATTCTTTCTTGTCCTCTTCAGGTGGCGGCGGTGGCATCACAAATGGCTCGGGTTGAGGATCCAGTGGTTTTAGTTCTTTTCCTTCCAAAGCAGGATGATCTGCAGGTATAAAAGTGGCCCTGAAAGTACTATAGGTCATTGACATCATATCTGTCGGATCTCCATTTGGTTTGTGAATGTTACCGCGATAGGGAACTAAATATTCCCATACAACTTCCCTGTCTGGCGTCACTTCAAACAAACGGCCTCTAGGACCTTCGTTAATAAAGGTATTGCCATTTTCCATACGATGTGCCCCTGAAATAAAACTCCCGTAAAAGGAGATGGTATCCTTGGCTACATAAGTCCATACCGGTTCCTCCGGAGCAAAACGGTTATTGGCTAACATTTCATAAGCGCCATCTTCCATTAAAACGGGGTTAATTTCATATATAGCAGAATAATTAAGACTATCGGGCCCCATAGGAACATCATTATTATAGAGTGTAAGATTACCTGCCCCGGGTTTCCCTTTTTCAATCCAGCGAATATCATGCTGGTAATAAAGTTTTCGATCCGTGGAATCGCCATGCATGTAATTTTGAGGATTACCCCATCGGAACATAATATTCCCGCTTTTTCCACCCTGGTGACCGGCGGCTTCTTTGTTGTTAACACTGTGGTCAATGATAAAAACTTCACTCAATTCAGGAGAACTGAAGGCAATCTGATCCAGCTCGGGATTGTAATTTATAGCGTTAAAATGAAAAATATCTGAATGTGGATTATCAAGGGTAAGGTTTCTTCCACCCTTTCCCATGGCTTTTAAAATGTCCAGACTGTCCTGGGTTATACGAGCAGGAATGGAATCACCGAGATTAAAATTGAATAATTCCGGATGTTCTTGCGGATTTCCATAATTGGGCTTGTTTTCATCATAATCCTGAATCAAATGGTCTTCCACACGCCACTCCCAAACAATTTTACACCCGCTGGTACCTTGTGGTTCTATTTCTATAATTTTTTCCATCCATGGTCCGGATCTTGGAATAAATTCTGGTTTTCGTCCAAGGGCAAGGGCATATTCATAGGAAGAGGTTTCATATGCAATTGCCAGGATATTGCCATTGGGCATTACCGCAAAATCATGATGTACAATTTGCGTAGTATCTGCGTATTCAAAATCCCACAACATTTTCCCTTCCCAACTTATCTTTTGTATCCGCCCGTAAGGCCCTCCAAAACCAAAGACAGGATAATCAGGATCATTGGCACCAAGTACAAGAGAACCATCATCCATAAGGTAAGGATTAAACACACTATAATTTCCTTTCCATTCGTGAACCACTTCTCCTTTTCTGTTGATAAGGTAAGTGGATGATGAATTGGGAATGGGAAACATAATATACCCTGCACTTAGAGAGTCTGAATTTATTGTTAATCCACGGGGAATATAGTGCCCGAACATATTGCGGTCCTTTTTATCGGCCGACTCCTCATCAGTTTTTTTATCGCCACAATTAGAAAGAAGCAGAAAAAAGACAATGACACTGATATAGCTTAGAATTTTTTTCATCGGTTTGGTTGATTAATTTACTAAAAGACTAAAAATAGAGTAAAATTTATAATTTTCAAGGCGAATCAAGGTAAAGGCCTTACCATGATATCTTTATAAAAAACTACACTCCCAGGATCATGCCCCTGAAGAGCAAAAGTACCAGCACTTATTACTCTGTATACGCCTTCTCCCTCCCGCAAAGGTTTCTCAGGTTCTGTGTAATCAACAACGACAATGTCATTAATTTTAATAATAATACGCTTGCCTTCCACTTTCACATATTCAGTATACCATTCATTATCTGCAGCGTAATTTTCTTTAACATCAACAATGCCATATAAACTTCCCGTACGTTTCCAGTCACCCTGTGTGTTATTTACCTGAACTTCATAGCCATAGGTAGGCCATCCATCTTCCTGATATTTTGTATGGATATAAATCCCTGAATTTGCCCCGGGCTTGGTCATTACCCTTGCCTTAAACTCGAAATTCTTAAAATTATGGTTTTCCACGTCGCCTGCATAAAATAAATGGGCTCTTTCACCGGCAACTTTAATCGTACCATCCTCAACCGAAAAAGTAGAAGCGTTTACACCAACTTTCCAACCCTCAAGGTCTTTTCCATTAAACAGAGAAATCCACTCACTGCCTTCGTCACTTTGTGTTTCCTGCCCCAAAATCGGACTTAAATTTCCAAGACTAACAAGCAGGATAATTGCATATTTTAAACTAAGTTTCATCATATTTTTAATTCAAATTGTGATTGTATAAATTTTTAAATGGTCTTTGCCAGCGCGCTTTCAACAACTGCATACGTCTTCTCATAGCTATTTTTAAGCATGGTCTCAGCATCCATAGTCGTCCAATATTCTTTATTAAAAAGCTCTACGGAAAAACCACCTCTAAAACCTGCTTCATATAATTTTGGTATAACCACGTCAAACGGGCATACACCTTCGCCAGGTAATACCCTGTCTGAATCTTTTAACAATTCATAAGACGGACTTGAAGGGTAATCATTTATATGAATAACGGGTAATTTTTTTCCATTCAGGATATCAACGGTGTCCCAATCATTCCCTCCGCGGTAAACATGATAAAAATCGAGCAGCATTGTTGCTTTAGGGTGCCCAGTGGCGATTACGATTTGGGCACAATCTGCTACCTTGTTTAAGGCGCCCATACCCCAAAGTTCGAGTATTGGGGTTACCCCGGTTTCATCGCCCAGCTCAAGAATAGCATTGTACCTTTCCGAATATTCATCGAACTTAGTACTATCCAGCGATTTCAACCCCTGTACCGGTGCTGCAATGAATTTACCACCCATCCCGGCAATAATAGTCATTTCCTCTCTCAGCTGATCCATTGCTTTTTTTCTTTCTTCAGGATCATCACTGCACCATTTAGAAAAGCCGATTATATTTTCCAGGATTAGCCCGCGGTCTTCCAATTTTCTTTTTAGCTGTTCCCCGGTACCACCTTTTTCCAGATATGCCTTTATGTCCCGCATCCACAATTCAACTCCGTCAAATCCGGCATCGGCAACCATGTCAATTTGCACATCAACGTCCAATTTATAATGTAAAAGAGTGGAGGTGTTTAAGCTAATTCTTATAGGGAGTTTCTTTTTTAAAACGCTGTTTTTAACGGATGAATACTCTTGCCCGTTCGTTTTGAAAGCATACCCTCCCATTGCCGCCAGCGAAACCTTAAGACTTGTAGTTATTGCTTTTCTTCTGGAAATTTTATTTTTCACTTTTTAG
>CBDTVT010000232.1:0-3385 GCA_965364275.1 uncultured Eudoraea sp.
GGCAGGGCCTGTTGGCTATCCCGGTATGCCGGAAGTTGGTAATGTCGATTTGCCCGAAAAACTATTAAAAAAAGGAATAAAAGACATGGTACGTATCTCAGACGGCAGAATGAGTGGTACTGCTTTTGGCACCGTAGTTTTACATATTTCACCAGAATCATCTATTGGTGGGGTTTTAGGATTGGTGCAAACAGGAGACTATATTGTCTTGGATGTACCTAACAGGAAATTGCATTTGGAAGTGGAACTGTCTGAACTGGAAAAAAGAAAGGCGGCCTGGACACCCCTTCCACCACCCGCAGACAGAGGATATACCAACCTATATACTAGAACCGTGCAACAGGCCCATCTGGGGGCAGATTTTGATTTTTTAGTAGGGAAATCAAGTTCTGTCGTAAAACGGGATGCACACTAAACCAATCACTTTATGACAACTATTTTATTACTCCTTTTGAGTGTGGCAATCATTGTATTCCTCACCGCTAAATTAAAAGTTCATCCATTTTTAGCCCTGTTAGGCGCTGCTATCTTCTTTGGCCTCCTTTCAGGTATGGATTTGAATTTAATTGTACAATCTATAAATGACGGGTTCGGCATCACACTGGGTAAAATTGGAGTGGTCATTGTCCTGGGTGTTATAATTGGTGCCTTTCTTGAGCATTCAGGAGGTGCCTATAAACTGGCGGAAATAATCCTTAAAATCATAGGTAAAAACCGAGTTCATGAAGCTATGGCATTAGTTGGTTTTGTGGTCTCTATCCCGGTATTTGCGGATAGTGGATTCATTATTCTCAACCCATTAAATAAAAGTCTTTCCAAAAGGGCCGGTTTATCGATTGTTGGAACCGCCACGGCTTTAATTCTGGGGCTGATGATCACGCATGTGTTGGTGCCTCCTACCCCGGGCCCTATTGCGGCCGCAGGAATAATTGGTGCAGATGTTGGTCTGGTAATGTTGGTAGGTCTAGTTATTGGCCTTTTATCGCTGGTAGTCGCAGTTTTTTATTGCAAAAAAATGGGAGCCAGGAACTATATTGATCCTAATCCGGATATTACTGAAGAAGAGATTCAGGAAAAAATAAAACAAGCCCCTAGTGCTTTCAAATCGTTTTTACCCATATTAATTCCAATCTTACTTATTGTAGGGAAATCTCTTGTAGAATTTAATTTGGTTGAAGGCCAGGCAGAGACTGCGTGGGTGAAATTAATTTCCTTTATCGGTTCTCCTGTAATTGCCTTGATAATTGGTATGTTATTCGCTTTTCTGCTTCCCAGAAAGTGGGATAAAACCATATTATCTACCACAGGTTGGGTTGGGAATGCCCTGAGTGATGCCTCCAACATTATCCTTATTACAGGTGCAGGAGGTATCTTTGGAACAATTTTACAGAATAGCGACATTGCAACTACCCTGGCAGATACGCTCGCCACAGCCAATTTGGGTATTTGGTTACCTTTTATGTTATGTGCCGCAATTAAAACAGCACAGGGCTCATCTACTGTAGCACTTATTACTACAGCATCAATCATAGCCCCATTGCTGATTTCAATGGGTTTTGAAACTGAAATAGATAAGGCTTTGGTCGTTGCTGCAATAGGAGCTGGTGCGATGGTAGTTTCACATGCAAACGACAGTGGATTTTGGATCCTTACACAATTTTCAGGGATAGATGTGAAAACCGGATATAGGGTATACACCCTGGGTACATTCGTAGTTGGTTCATTTGCAGCCTTGCTGGTTTATGTAGCAACCTTTATTGTATAATACAAAAGGTTCTCAAATGTTTGTCGGTACTTTTAAAAACATAAAATTCGTATTTTAGAGGGCTATGTTAAGAGAAAATGAATTGATCTTTCGTATAATCCCACTGTTCCTCTTCTCTGGGCTACTGGTAGTTTTTCAGAGTTGTAAACAAGATCCTTCTCCTCCTTTATCGCCTTCTCAAGCCCTTCAGTCTTTTGAACTGGCAGATCCTGATCTTGAAATTCAATTGGTGGCATCAGAGCCGCTTGTGCAGGACCCTGTGGCAATTTCTTTTGACGAGGCTGGCAGGCTATGGGTTGTGGAAATGATCGGTTTTATGCGCGATATTGATGGTACCGGGGAAAAAGATCCTGTTGGAAGAGTGAGCGTATTATTTGATAATGACGGTGACGGACAAATGGACACGAGTACTATATTTTTGGACAGCCTGATACTTCCAAGAGCCATTGCTGTGGTCAACGGAGGAGCTCTTGTCGCCGAAAATATTCCACTTTGGTTTGCAGAGGACACGGATGGGGATTTTAAAGCAGATACAAAAACATTAATTGATCCCGCCTATGGTGGACAAGGAATGCCGGAACATTCTGCCAATGCACTATGGAGAGGAATGGACAATTGGTATTACAATGCCAAATCCAAAAGCCGATTCCGGAAAATTGATTCGTTATGGGTTAAAGAAGAAACTGAATTCAGGGGGCAATGGGGAATTTGCCATGATAATTCAGGACGTTTGTATTATAATTATAACTGGTCGCAATTACATGCAGACCTTGTCCCACCAAATTCGCTCCAACGAAATAAACATCATAAAAGCAGCAGTGGTATAGATCACGGACTGACTCTCGATCGCAAAATATATCCTATAAGAAGTAATACGGCGGTAAACCGCGGTTATGTTCCGGGAACGCTTGATGAAGAAGGGAAATTACTGGAATTTGCATCGGCTTGTGGCCCTTTAATCTACCGTGGGGATGTCCTTCCTGATTCATACTTGGGAAATGCCTTTGTTTGTGAACCTACCGGTAACCTGATCAAAAGAAATGCAGTTCTTGAGGATGGATTTATGTTAAGCGCTTCAGGGGTTTATGAGAATCGTGAATTTCTTGCTTCAACAGACGAGCGATTCCGGCCTATTTCTCTGGCTTCAGGACCGGATGGCGCACTTTATGTGGTAGATATGTATAAAGGTATAATTCAGCATGGACCCTACATGACAGAATATCTGCGGGAAGTAAGCTTAAAGCGGAAACTAGACAAACCGATAAATATGGGTCGCATTTGGCGCATTACTTCAAAAAAAAATACAACAGAAAAAGCAGAGGATCTTTCCAAATTAAAACCTGCAGAGCTTGTTAAGCTATTAAAGCATCCGAATGGTTGGACCAGAGATATGGCCCAGCGCTTACTGGTAGAAAGTAGTGATCTTACTATTGTTCCGAAATTAGAAAATCTTCTTTCTTCGGATAACTCTTTAGGTCAACTCCATGCGCTTTGGACCCTTGAGGGATTGGGAATTACAGATTCAAAGCATTACCTCGCCGCCCTGCATGCTGCAGACCCAAAAGTAGCACAGACTGCTCTTCGTCTTTCTTCGAATTTAGTTGATGAACAACCAGATAT
>CBDTVT010000233.1:0-3381 GCA_965364275.1 uncultured Eudoraea sp.
ATGGCTGGGAAATTGCCTCTGACAGCTGGCGCTATAAAGAGGTCAGCTGGAACAGCCCGGCCCGTATCCAGATCTATTTCTTCACCCACGGCCAGATTAAATCGCTTTCTGAAGATATATACAAACAAATAAAGAAAAGGGGTATCTAGAAAAGCGATAAAAATCTTAAAAATAACGCCACTAATAACCAAACCCTGGAACATCTTCCAGGGAATTACCCCAAAAATGCAAAGAAGTCCCACCACTGTTGTGGTGTCAATTATTTGCGATAAGAAAGTTGAGAAATTGTTACGAAGCCATAAATATTTGCCTTTTGTTAAACGTTTCCAAAAATGATAGATAGCAATGTCTACATATTGTGCGCAGAGGTAGGCCAGCATTGAAGCCAGCACAGCTAAGGGGGACAAAGCGAAAACACTACTAAAAACTTCATTATCCACAGGTGAGGAAGGAATTGCCGGCACCCAATTGGAAATCAAGATGATTCCCATGGAAAAAAAGGATGCAAAAATTCCGGTAGTAACAACCTGATTCGCTTTTTTCCTTCCAAATATTTCTGATATAAGGTCAGTTATTAAAAAGGTAATAGGATATGGCAATACCCCAACAGAAATTTCAAATAAAGGTGCTCCAAAAACAGTTACATCTCCAAAAGGATACCAAAAAAAGAATTTTTGGAAAATTAAATTGGAAACCACGAGGGAGGTAATAAAAAGTGCCCCCAGATATATATAAATGCGATATGCCTGTTTTCTATTTTTGGGAGTCATTAAGCTATTTAATGGTTAAGGTAAACGGCAAGCGCGCCTGAATTCCTTTTTGTTCCATTGCAGACTTGACTTCCTTATAAACATCGTAAACTTCAGCACCAATTTCTTCCCCGATCAGTTGTTCTTTATTAAAAATGCTTGCGCCACCAAAATCTTCCATCAATCGTTCAAAACTCGTTTTGTATTTTGGATATTTTTTAACAGAATAAGAATCCACATCGGCCAATAAGGCGGCGGCTTCTATTGCGTCATCAAGACCTCCCAATTCATCTACCAGTCCTAATTCTTGGGCTTCGGCTCCGCTCCAAACTCTTCCCTGGGCAACACTATCTGCCTGAGAAATTGTAATATTCCGACCCTCAGATACTTTACTTAGAAAAGTCTGGTAAGTAGATTCAATTCCTTCTTTTACATACGCTCTAAATTCATCACTCATGGGTTCAAAGAAAGAATAATCAACAGAATTCTTATTGGTCCCCACCTGCTCCGCATTGATTCCAATATTAGCTGCTAGTTCATTAATATTCGGAATCGTTCCAAAGACTCCAATAGATCCCGTAATGGTTGTAGGTTCGGCATAAATTTTATCAGCACCAGCCGAAATATAATAGCCTCCGGAAGCAGCAACATCACCCATGGAGACAACAAGGGGTTTTTTCTCTTTTGCAATTTCAAGTTCACGCCAAATAATGTCAGAAGTAAGCGCACTTCCGCCCGGAGAATTGACTCTCAAAACTATTGCTTTAACAGTCTTATCATCTCTGGCTTTAATAATAGCCTTATTCATAATACCCTGCCCAATCATATCCGGGCCTCCTTCTCCATAGAGTATATTCCCCTGTGCAAAAATGACCGCAATTTTATCCTTACCGCTACGCAATTTCTTTTTGCGGGACATCTTCATATAATCCTCCAGTGAAATAGAATTGAGTTTATCCTCCCTGCCAATACCTATAGCCTGTTTTAAACGGTTTTCATATTCATCGAAGTAAACAATGTCATCAAGTAATCCTGAAGCTTTAGCATATTCAGGTTTTCTGCCACCCAGCGTATCTGCTATTATATTTATGTTCTGTTCGGTAATTGATCTATCTGCTGAAATTTCAGAAACAATTGAATTCCAAATTGAACTCATAAGTTCCTTAATTTGAGTTCTGTTGTCCTCACTCATTTCATTAGACAAAAAAGGCTCTACTGCGCTCTTGTATTTACCATGTCTTATTACTTCCATTTTTACCCCGGTCTTATCCTGTAAATCCTTAAAATAAAGAACTTCCGCAGAAAGTCCTTTGAAATCCAATGCGCCTACAGGATTTAGAAATATACTATCTGCAACACTGGCCAGATAATAATCCTTTTGAAGATAATAATCCCCGAATGCATATATGAATTTTCCGCTTTCCTTAAAATCCGACAAGGCTTTCCTTATGGCCTGAGTTGTGGAAATTCCAGCAGAAATATAATTGTTATTAATACTTATACCCTTAATATTATCATCTTCTTTTGCCACCTTTATTGCGTGGAGTATTTGATCTAAACCCTGCGCCTTTTCAAAAAGAATATCGAAAGGCTCCCCTTCATTATTCCCTGTGAAGTCATTAATTGGATATTTCATTTGTAACTCCAAAACGGAATTTTTCTTAACAGTGACGCTTTCTTCAGTGTTTACAAGACTTACAAAAATGACAAACATGAAGAACATGATACCGAATGCTATCAAAGTGCCTATGATTGCGGCTAGAAGGTTTCTTAAAAATTTCATACAATACTTTAATTATTACACCCCAAAGATAACCAAACTTAGGGTGATGCAATCTACTTATTTTTTACCAAAACATAATTCAATCTAAGTGAAAGAAGCATTAAGCAACTAATAAATAGAATGTCTTTATTGTAATTTAGTTATCATCTGGCTTACCTTTGTTTACATAATATGAAGGAAGCTAAAACTATATATCTTTCACTGGGAAGCAACCTTGGAAACAAACTTTTCAATTTGCAGCGGGCCGTTCTCCTTTTACAAAAAGAGCTGGGAATTATTCTTGAAATATCCGGGGTATATAAGAGCCCTTCCTGGGGATTTGAAGGAGAAGACTTCCTGAATGCCTGTTTGTCAATTGAAACTCAAAATACAGCTACAGAAGTATTGCATATTATATTGAAAATTGAACGGGAAATGGGCAGGAAACGCTTTACAGGAGAGGGATATCAATCCAGAAATATTGATATAGATCTGTTGTATTATACTTCCGAAATAATTAAAACAGATGAGCTTACAGTACCACACCCCCAATTGCATTTAAGAGGATTTGTTCTGAAACCCTTAGCGGATATTGCTCCCCAATTCTATCACCCTGTATTAGGCAAGGATACCAGAAATTTGCTACAGGAATGTAAAGACAAGAATGGCTTACAGCAGACCACCCATAAATTATATGCCAGCAGGGAATTACTCTTATCGCAACTGCATTTAGTAGCTATTGAAGGTAATATTGGTGCAGGTAAGACCACCCTTGCCAGGAAAATAGCGAGCGATCACAATGCAAAGCTGGTATTGGAACGTTTCGCAGATAATCCGTTTTTACCTAAATTTTACAAAGATCAAAGCAGG
>CBDTVT010000234.1:0-3349 GCA_965364275.1 uncultured Eudoraea sp.
AGGGTAGCCTTGTCTACCAGTACCTATGGGCCAACTGCTAATCACAAAGCGGCATTTGGAGTTGCTCAGGCTGAATTAAAGGCCATTAAAGCCAAACTCAACGGATTTGTAAAATCGCAATTACCATCCCTTGAATCTGATTTGAAAGCAGCAGGAGCACCCTGGATAGAAGGACAGGGATTGATTGAGAATTAGAAATAATAGAATGCTAAATTAACCCGCGAACATCTCTGTGTCGTGGGTTTTTTTATTTGATAACTTAGAGGTAGGATTTTTAATGTGAGGCAGCTTTTTAGTGCTTCAAAGCCCTGGAATTAGGTATTAAAGTACTTAAAACGGACTTTGAACACCCTTCTTCCCCAGAAAGAAATAGGCCAATACTCCAAAGGAGATCAACCCGCAAATCAAAAACCCAATAAACATTGGAAGAACACTGTCTATTACAAATTTGCCGATATAGGCACTAATAGTAACTCCCATTATAGTGGCTATAAAGCCCGTAATGGCTGCTCCTATACCCGCAATATGCCCAACCGGTTCCATGGCAAGGGAGCGCAGGTTGCCAAATAAAAAACCAAGGGCGAAGAACTGTAATGCAAAAAAAGTGAGAAGGATTCCAAATGGGGGATTCCCGGTACTGGCAAACAAAATAATATAGAGTAATGAGATTAGCACGAAAGCTGTCATAGCAATGGTTACCAGCCTCAGCATACCATAACGCAATACCAATGTACCATTAAGCAGAGTGGCAGCACCAATAGTAATTGCCAGAGCCGCAAAAATATAGGGGAAAGATTCTTTTAAGGCATATTGCTCCTGGAAAATTTGCTGTGAGGTACTCAGGTATACTAAAAAAGAGCCGGTAATAAACCCCCAGATAACAGTAAACAACATGGTTTGCCTGTAATTTAACAATTCGCGGTACCCATCAATAAAAACCCGCCCTCGAAAGGACGTTCTTTTCTCAGGGATCAATGTTTCGGGTTGTCTTTTCCAAAACCAAAACGAAACCAGGATACTGAAAAAAATCTGTACATGAAAAATTGCCTCCCATCCGTAAAAGTCTAAAATCCATTTTCCCATGGCAGGGGCAATGATAGGAACAATTATAAACACTACAGTAACAAATGACATAATCCTGGCCATATAATTCCCACTATACATATCACGTATCATTGCAATGCTTATGGTCCGAGGCGCAGACAATGCAATGCCCTGAAGTATACGCCCTATAATCATTAGTTCGAAGGTTGGTGCAAAAACACAAAGAAGGCTGGCAAAAATAAAGAGTCCAAAACCCATATAGACAACCGGTTTACGGCCTACACTATCTGAAATAGGGCCAAATAGCAAGGGTCCCACACCCAAACCTAGAAAGAAAAGTAGAATTAGAAATTGGTTTTGAGAAGGGTTTGTAACTCCTACTGCAATTCCAATAATATCCAGAGCCGGCAAGATGGCATCCAATGCCAGAGCAGCAATAGACATTAATGCGGCCATCAGGGCCACAAATTCAAGTTGGGATTGCTCTTTTTTTACCATCCGGCAAAAGTACATTAATCCCAAGAAAGAATTGTATGCGGCAAATAGGAACTAAAAGAATTATTTTTTGGAATGTAAACTAGAACACCTCAAAGACATAACCCAGCAACCAATATAGTATAAGAAATACCACCACGGTCCCAATACAACCGCATTTTCCACCCCCAATTTTTTTAGCGCCTATAGCCGCTAGAATGGCACGTAAAAGGTTTTTCATATGATTTAACTTTTAAGAAGGGTAAGATAATAAAATAGTGCTTACAATTCCAGATACCTTAAGACTTCATAAACAATAAATGCGGGCCATAAGAGGGCCTTAATAAAGCCAATTACCGCTGCCCAGAAAGTTGTTGCCATTTGAATATAATACACAGCTGCCCCCACAAGGCCTAATCCGTATACTGCATTGGAAGCATGTGAGGTTTGATGAATGTTTTTAGTAGTCATAATTACATCATTTTAGAGTATAAAATTCCCCTCTCTTAAGTAGATAGCCTATGACTTTTATCAGCTTCGTCTATTATTTATATCTCGACAACTCTAAGATGTATAAATCCGAATATGTTGTACATTTAGGAAGAGTTATTGTGTACGACTATGAAGATTAGGATTTTAGGCAATTCCCTGCGTTTCAGACTTACCCGATCAGAGGTGGATACACTTTGTACCAAAGGGTATATAGAGGATCAGACCCCTTTTGACACTTCAGTTTTTACCTACGCCGTAAAAATGGTGGAAGCCTCTGCAAAGCTTAGCGCCCAATTTAATAATAATACCATTACCCTGAATCTTCCCAAATCCCTGGGAAATAATTGGCACCTTACAGAGCAGGTTGGTTTTAGTACAACCATGGAATTTAAGAACAAAGACAGCTTGTCGCTCTTATTAGAAAAAGATTTTACCTGTCTGGATGAGCGTATAGAAGATCAGTCTGACAACTACCCCAACCCTAAAGCATTACTTTAAGTATATGATAGAAAATAGTTCTAAAAGAAATGTTTGTGTCAGAGGGCCGGATGCATTTTCAGAGATAAAAGTAACCGAACCGAAACCATATGCTGCCGGTAAGGAAGGGATTGCGGCCGCCATGAAACATAGCTTTAAGGAAATGGGGGTTTTTCGAGCTGTGGCCACTTTATTGCATATGAATCAGAAGGAGGGATTTGACTGTCCCAGCTGTGCCTGGCCAGATCCGGAAAAGCCTTCCAAAATAGGGGAGTACTGTGAAAATGGCGCAAAAGCCCTGGCAGATGAAGCTACTACTTCACATATTGGAGCTGATTTCTTTAAAAAATTTTCTGTTGAGGAATTGTCGTTACGAACAGATTATGAACTAAACGCTTTAGGCAGGCTTACTGAACCTCTGGTTTTAAAGGCAGGAAGTATGCATTATACACCTATTTCATGGGAAGAAGCCTTTATGCTTATTGCGGATGAGTTACATAATTTAGATAGCCCTAACGAAGCTATTTTTTATACCTCGGGACGCTCCAGTAACGAGGCGGCCTTTTTATACGGTCTTTTTGCAAGGGCCTTTGGGACCAATAATTTACCGGACTGTTCCAATATGTGCCACGAATCAAGCGGGGTGGCCCTGTCTGAAACATTGGGAATAGGGAAGGGATCTGTGAAACTGGAAGATTTGTATGGCGCGGAAGTGATTATTGTAGCCGGACAAAACCCCGGGACAAACCATCCCAGGATGCTCTCTGCACTTGAAAAATGCAAGGAAAATGGTGGTAGTATTATCAGTATTAACCCATTAGAAGAATCCGGTCTGGTAAATTTTAAAAACCCACAAACCCTA
>CBDTVT010000235.1:0-3342 GCA_965364275.1 uncultured Eudoraea sp.
ACTTCGGAATTGCTTTCTGGATCCGGTAGGACCTCAAGCTGCCAGGTTTCAGGTACCAGTCCCACTTCTCGCAGTTTTTCAAGTGGTAACTCATGCGGGGGCGGCTTCCCCCGGCCGTAATTTATGAAATTCTCATCCCGGGTGAGAAACTCAAGTTGTGATATAGCCTCAGCAAGCAAAGATTGAGCTTCGGCATTGAGATCCTGAGCGTAAAGCTCAGAAATATTTGATGCGGCAACTCCCATTACGCAGAGCTGGAGGAAATAACGGCGAGTTATGTAGGTATGTTCTCTTGCCAATTGTTCTATCTGATCCATCTGTTTAAGAATCCCCTATTTATAATTTTTATTCACATAACGGTCAGGTGTATATGCTGGTCTGGCTTTTTGGTAGCACTTATGGGCTTGATGAGCTTACTTATTTTTACTAGTAAGTAATTATGTTTAGGCAAGCAACCATTTATGAAAGAGACAGACTGGTATAAGACACATTGTTATGGGGCATAATTAGTTCTTTCTGTGTTTTATTAATCATTATGTACAATTATCTTCTCATTTGCCGGTAGTTCAGGAAATTTTGAATGTGGTTCTGTTTGATACCAGAATGCCACGGATGAAAGCATATCTTCCAGCGGTAGGTAATTTCCTTCATCGTCCCAACCTAGGCACTGGATAGTCATTTTAAAGTCCGTTTTAAACCGAATCGGGTCATAAATATGCCAGCGGTATTGGCTAAAGCGCCCAACAAAATTTTTGGTTGGTTTCACCTGAAAAAATCCGGCATAAGGTGTATGATAATCAGTATAAAGATTTCTTGTCCCATCTTCATTAAAAGTTGAATATCCCCATGAACCAAGAAAGTAATCTTCTTCACCGGTTCCATTTATGGTTGGGAAGTCGGAATCGCCATCAATAAACATTTTCACCTCACCTTCACCCCACCACTTATCACTTTTAGTAGCATGAGCAAGGAAGGTACCGATGTAGTGTCCATGTCCCTTTATGTTGTCGGCTATTGTATATTCCACTTTAAATGGTACTTCCTTGACTGTTCGAAATTGCGCATGGAAATAAACCGCATTCTTGGGTATATCAGTCAAAGAGTAATCCACCGAATAGAATAAACGCGATCGGTTTTCTGCTCTGTTTTCCAATGTTATCTTGAACTTTTTGCGGAATGGCATTTGCCAAAAACTATTAAAACCATTCAATGGATTTACAACCACTGGTAAAGAGTTTATACTGCTCTGATTTTCATTGTCCCAAGCATTGCAAAAGAAATCGCACAACGGAACTTCAACTGAAGGTTCTGTCTCATCGTCCCAATAAAATCGCAAAATTCGTAATCTGTCGTTACCATCACGTGCTGTTGTTAGCCAAATATGATTGATAATTCCAGGACCTTCAGATTCTGCTAAAACTGTTGTTTCGCCCGGTTCAATAAAGATATAAGGATTGGTTTTCCAACCATGCTTCATTGATGCTCTTTTGGCATTTCCGTCTTCGGGAGCAATCCTTCCGCCATTTCCCTTTTCACCCGTTAAATTCTCAGGGCTAATGGAACGGGATTCTACATTACTTGTTAAATAAAGGTTTTGTAGACTTGGCGTAATTATTTGTTCTTCCGAACGGTTGCAAGAGACAACACAGAAGACCGCAATTACTAATCCGACGAATGCTTTAAACTCACTATTCATATTGTTTTACAATTAATTCCACTACATTGTTAAACTACTAAATCTAAATACCATACCAATTAAATTTGGTCAATAGCTACATTTTCAATATGTTGGTTATTTCCCAATTTATTTTTTACAAATTATATTTTATTCGTTTATCATTTATACTCCATAACGGTGGAGTTCAGCGGCTTGCATAAGCTGGCACGCCTTTTTGCGTCGGTATATACATTTATCTTATTCAAAATTTGAAATATACACATAACGGTTGAACTCACTGGTTTTTAGGGAGTGCAGCGGAGTAAAAATCCAGTGTAGTGATTTGTTATGTGTTCTCATTGTTCGTTATCAACGTTAAATGTATGAAAAGTTGCCTTCTTCGAAGATCATCACTATTAAATCATGAGGATTTTGATACTAGCAATATTGCTTGACTAATCTACTATGCCAGCAATTTTTTATACATATTATTGTAGGGTGTTTTTAAATCTTGAACAATAGTTACTATTTATATTCTCCATTTACCCTGCGCATATTAGATATTATCTTCTATTCTTTGCAAAGCATCTTTTAAGTAGATAATGTAATATTTATCGGGAATGAATTTAGGTTCTGATTTTTGAGAATCATAGATTTTGTCTTTAATATGATATGCAATACTTTTCAAATCTAAGATTGACATGGCAGCATAAAGCCTGATGACAATATCCTCGTCCAGCAGTGCTTCTCCTAAAACATTGATGGCATCATTGCTATCTCCTGCCTTGCACAAAGCATCTGCCGCGGCAATGCGAACAATGCTGTAATTATCATATAAAAGACTTTTTAGTGGTTCAACCGCTGGACGGGCTTTTTCCTTCAATGCTGATATTCCGGCAGCAGACCAATATCTTACAGCTGGTGAGGGATCAGACAATCCTGTAATTAAATCCTCCAGATGGGTTTTACCTCTTCCTTTTAAGTCAGCAATGAAAAGCATTTTTTTAAAAGGAAACAATTCGTTATCGGTCAAAACATCCATGGGTGATTGATGTCCTGCCATGCTTCTCATTAATGGTTCAGGAATAAAAGAAAGGTCTTGATTAGCAATCATCCAATCGAACAATGCTTTTTTCATTTTTTCCAATTTTTCCTGGTATTTGGGGTCATTTGCCAAGTTGTTCATTTGATACGGATCGGTCTTAATATCATATAATTCCTCCACCGGTTTGCTGTCCTGGATCAGCCATCCTGTTTGGTTATCCAGTTTCCCTGATTTATGCAATTTCCTTAGCTCTTTTCTAATGGGGGTTATTTCCGAATAGTTACTCCATTGCATGCGTGGTTTATCGTGTGCAAAATTCCGTATATATTGATAGTTGCCATCGCTCACTGAGCGGCTGAATTCATAAACCTCATCAACCCTGTCCCTTATGGCAAAGGTATATTGTCTCTCCTCACGATCGGGACCTAAAAACACTTTGCCTGGCAGCATTTCAGGTATGTCGCATCCCGTGATGGCAAGCATAGTTGGGGCTAGATCAACAAAATTAATTAACGAAGTATCTTCTTCCCCGGCTTTGACCGGTGATAAATGTAGATACTTTCTGGGTAATCTGATAATAAATGGCACCTGTGTTCCTGAGTGGTATAGCCACCGTTTATGGCGTGGCAAACCATCGCCA
>CBDTVT010000236.1:0-3270 GCA_965364275.1 uncultured Eudoraea sp.
AATTCGGGCTGCGGAGGACCGGGCTATTCGCTATATCTTTTTTGCTTTTCTTTCAATTGTGTTCAAGATGATAGCAAAAAAGGATGCCGCTACTATCCCTAACGCTTTCCCAATTCTATTACTTCCAGGTTCTTTATTTCTTCTCCTTCTATATCAAACCGGAGCATGGTCCTGATTTGATGAAAACCGTTCTTTCCACAACTACCGGGATTCATATGCAAAAGATTTAGTTTTTTGTCCCACATTACCTTAAGAATATGGGAATGCCCTGAGATAAATAGTTTAGGGGGATTCTGTTTGATTTCTTCCCTGATTCTCCTATCATACCTGTTTGGATAGCCCCCAATATGAGTCATCCAAACAGCTACGCTCTCACATTTAAACCGGTTGTCCAACGGAAATTCCTTTTGTAATTTATAATCATCAATATTGCCGTAAACGGCGCGAACCGGTTTTAATGCAGCCAGAGCATCGGTAACATCAAAGGAACCAATATCTCCAGCATGCCATATTTCATCGGCCTGTTTGGCATACTTAAGGATAGTTTCGTCAATATAGCCATGGGTATCGGATAGAAGTAAGATGTGGGTCATTTATATCAGTGAGAATTTATTACAGCACGCAAGTGTCTAATAGCTCCATTACAGCTGTACAAAAAGTTTGTTCAGATTTAGACAAACCAGAAGGTCCTTATTTCTAACGGCTAACTTCGTTATCTTTGCCTTTTACAAAAATAGAATAATAGCTTGAGATATTTTGTCGCTTTTTCATACTTCGGACAGGCCTACCACGGATGGCAGCGACAGCCAAACGCTTCTTCTGTTCAACAGTTAATGGAAGAATCATTAAGTACATTACTAAAATCGCCGATAAGCCTTGTTAGTGCGGGCAGAACAGATGCCGGAGTCCATGCAAAAAATATGTATGCGCATTTTGATTTTCAGGAAATAAATAGTTTAACAAACCTCACATATAGGTTAAATGCCTTTTTACCGGAGGATATTGCAATCCAAAAGATTAGTGCTGTCCCAGAGGATGCACATGCTCGTTTTGATGCAGTGGAACGGACCTATGAATATTGGATAGCACTTGAAAAGAACCCATTTTATAAGGATACTGCACATTACATAAAACACACATTGGATATTCCTGCAATGAATATAGCAGCCGTCATTTTGATGGAACATGACGACTTTGAATGCTTTTCTAAATCAAATACAGAAGTTAAAACTTATCGGTGCAAGATCAAATCTGCGACCTGGAATTTAATAGGAGACAAGCTTGTATTTACAATTACATCAGACCGTTTTCTAAGGAATATGGTACGCGCTATAGTTGGAACTTTACTGGATGTCGGTCTTGGAAAAAGTTCTCCGGAAGATGTTAAGACTATTATAAAAAGTAAGGATCGAGGTGCCGCCGGTGCTTCCGTCCCGGCAAAAGGCTTATATTTGACCAAAGTTTTATACCCTTCAACCATTCTGGAATTTAATGGATAAAGACACCGGAAAAGCATTTGATTTTAGACTCTTCAAACGAGTTTTAGCTTATACCAAACCCTATAAACTTACATTTTATGGAGTGGCCCTGGCTGCCATTTTTCTTTCAGGTTTTGCGGTTTTAACTCCCCTTATAGTTGGTGAAATTATTGATGGTGCCGTAAGACAAGGTGATTCTCAAAAGCTTTTAGTTCTTATCCTTGCAATGATCGGGGTACTTTTAGGGCAGGTTATCAGTCAGCTTTGTTTTAATTATTTTGCGAATTGGCTTGGCGAATCGGTTATTAGAGATATGCGGATAGACCTTTTCAAAAAAATGATTGGGTTTAAAATGAAGTATTTCGATAATTCTTCAATTGGATTGTTGGTTACCCGTGCTGTAGCTGATTTGCAGCGTATAGGTGAGATTTTCAGTCAGGGATTTTTTGTTATCGTTTCCGATCTTCTTAAAATGATCGTTGTGGCCATAGTCATGTTGATAATCAATTGGAAATTGGCACTTATCGTGTTCGCTGTTCTACCTGTAATTATATATGCTACCCGACTATTCCAACGGGCAATGAAGATAGCTTTTATAGATGTAAGGGCTGAGGTTTCCAACCTGAATTCCTTTGTTCAGGAGCGCATAACAGGTATGAAGATCGTACAGCTGTTTACTCGGGAAAAAATAGAAAGTGATAAGTTTCGGGAAATAAATAAAAAGCATATGAATGCCTGGCTTAAAACGGTTTGGTACAATTCTTTCTTCTTCCCTATAGCCGATATCGTTTCATCTATCACCGTTGGACTAATTGTTTGGTACGGAGGTCTGCAGAACGTAACTAATATTGAAGTAGACGAATACGGGACAATTTTTGCCTTTATTCTGTTGTCAGGCATGTTGTTTCATCCACTCAGACAGATAGCTGATAAATTTAATACGCTTCAAATGGGGATGGTAGCAGCAAATAGGGTTTTTAACATTTTGGATACAGATAGTCATATTGAGGATATTGGGACCGTTGAAAAGGATCATGTACTCGGAAATATTAAATTTTCAGGTGTTCACTTTGGCTACCTTGAGGATGAAGAAATATTGCACGGGATTTCCTTTGATGTAAAAGTGGGTCAGACAGTAGCTATAGTTGGCGCTACAGGGGCCGGCAAATCAACTATTATAAATCTCTTAAATCGTTTTTATGAGATTAATTCAGGTGTAATCCTGGTAGACGGAATCAATATTACCAACTACAAGTTGCCTTCCCTGCGCAGGAACATAGCAGTTGTATTACAGGATGTCTTTCTTTTTGCAGATACCATAGCCAACAATATTTCTCTCAGGGATAAAACGATTTCTTTGGAGAGTATTGAGGAAGCCGCAAAGCAAATAGGTGTTCATGAGTTTATCACGAGTTTACCTGGTGGATACCAATACAATGTAAAAGAAAGGGGAGCCATGCTTTCCAGCGGTCAACGACAGCTAATTGCCTTCTTACGGGCATATGTGAGCAATCCCAGTATTTTGGTTCTGGATGAAGCTACTTCCTCCGTGGACACCTATTCTGAGCAGCTGATCCAAAAAGCTACGGAAAAAATCACTAAGGGCAGGACTTCTATTATTATTGCACACCGACTTGCAACAGTAAAAAAAGCGGATAAGATTCTTGTAATGGATGCCGGTAAAATTCTTGAGAGTGGCACACACAAGGAATTACTCAAAAAAGGAGGCTATTACAATAAGCTCTATGAGGCCCAGTTTATGGCTGAGGAAGTAGCTTAGGGATTTAAATCC
>CBDTVT010000237.1:0-3092 GCA_965364275.1 uncultured Eudoraea sp.
ACTGTTTTCATCTATTTCCAAATCCGGCCTGTCTATATTTTCATGGCAATCCTCAATATTCTCAAAAACTACTGCTATGCCCCGATGTGTCATTAGTTCCGGAGTGGCCGCAGAAGGTTTTATGACAGCTCCATCTTCACATAAGTTGCCATATAATACTGCAATCCCTGCTTCCTCAATAAAAGGCTGATCTATCGCTGCAATTACTTCAGAATTATAACATTCCGCTTTTTTATTATTCTCTCCAATTGGCTTTCCATTAACTGTTAAGGCATCGTTGTGGAGGTGATCTTTCATTTGCTTGATGACAACCGGTAGACCACCGGCATCAAAAAAGTCCTCCATCAGGAATTTACCTGAAGGCATTAGATTTACCAGTAAGGGAATTTTACTACCCAGCGTGTCAAATTCCTTTAAATTTAGAGGAACTCCAATTCTTCCTGCAATTGCTTGCAAGTGAATAATAAAATTAGTGGAACCTCCTACAGCGGCATTTAATTTTATGGCATTTTCAAAGGCCTCCCTAGTGAGGATTTTAGATAGCTTCAGGTCTTCTTTTACCATTTCAACTATTCGCCTGCCAGATAGTTGTGCCAACACCTTTTTGCGTGAGTCAACTGCAGGTATGGCCGCAGCACCCGGTAAGGTAAGCCCAAGAGCTTCAACCATGCAAGCCATGGTGGAGGCTGTTCCCATCGTCATGCAATGTCCTGCACTCCGCGCTGAGCATATCTCGGCTTCAATCTGATCTTCCGGCGTGAAACCCTCATTTTTGATCTTGTCTTTTAAAGTCCATACAAATGTGCCGGACCCTATACGTTCTCCTTTGTATTTTCCATTTAGCATGGGCCCTCCAGGGACCACAATTGTTGGGAGGTCAACACTACAGGCTCCCATTACGGTAGATGGGGTGGTCTTGTCACAACCTGTTAGAAGAACAACTCCATCAAGAGGGTTTGCACGTATACTTTCCTCGGTATCCATACTTGCCAGGTTTCTGAAAAGCATTGCTGTGGGCCGCATTAAAATTTCCCCCATACTGGTGACCGGGAATTCAAAAGGGACACCACCAGCTTCCAGGACCCCCTTTTTGACAAATTCCGCAAAATCTCTTAGATGCCCATTACAGGGAGTAAGTTCGGACCAGGTATTACAAATACCAATTACTGGTCTTCCATTGAAATAGTCATTTGGATAACCCTGATTACGGAGCCATGACCTATGAATAAATGCCGATTTTGGATCTCCGGGATTAAACCAATCCTCACTTCTCAATCTTTTATTCTTATCTTTTTCCATTAACTGATACTTATTATGTGGAAACACCTAATATTTAAGACTAACCGCAATAATTTATACGGAAATCAAGGTATCATCTTTAATGCAGTTAACAAAATGGATTGCGTATTTATTTCTAATCTAAGGTCTTTTTTGGTAAATATTTGCACGGACTGAAAATCTTTTGTTACTTTTAATTAAGCGGTTTTATGTAGTTATTATGCACCGTTAGAGTATTTCTGACGAATTTCTTATAGTACTGGTTTCATTTGTAATTTGAGTAAATAGCAGGATTTCTTTTTAAACGGATAAGATTAGTATAATTACCAATGGATAATTTGAACTTATGAAACGAAGGAATTTTATTAAAAAAAGCAGTTCTGCGGGGTTGTTGGCTATGTCTATGCCTATAATTCCTTCTTTTTCCCCTATAGTTGCCGAAATGCGGTTTGGGATTGCGGAAGCCTCCTATGTTCAGCGAAGGTATGCGAAGTTGGAGAGCAAAGCCTATCCGCCTTTTACAGACTCTTTACAAATGATTGAACACTGCAGCTCAGAAGGATTTGGTGGTGTACAGTTCAGTGTCAGGGGTTGGGATGCAGCGTATGCCAAAGAGGTAAAAAATAGAGTTGAGGAATTGGATATGTTTCTTGAAGGCCAGATTAGTTTGCCAAAAGACGATTCAGACCTTCAAAGATTTACAGCTGAGGTATCGGCAGCAAAGGAAGCAGGAGTAGACATTCTTAGGACTGCCTGTTTATCGGGCCGAAGATACGAGACATTTGATACCATGAGTTCTTTTCAGGAATTCAGGACAAAATCAATTAACTCCTTAAAACTAGCAGAACCGGTTGTTCGTAATCTGGATATCAAGCTTGCTGTAGAAAACCATAAGGACTGGCGGATAACTGAAATGATAGAAATATTGAAGCTCATTGATAGTGAGTGGGTAGGGGTAAACCTGGATACGGGAAATAACATCTCCCTGCTGGAAGATCCAATGGAGGTGGTGGAAGCACTAGCTCCTTATGCTTTTACAGTTCATTTAAAGGATATGGCTGTTGAGGAATATGAAGATGGATTTTTACTTGCGGAGATAACTTTAGGAGAAGGATTTTTGGATATTGACAAAATGATTACGGTTATTAAAAAGCATAATCCGGATATCCGGTTTAACCTGGAAATGATCACCAGAGATCCCTTAAAAATACCATGTCTTACAGATCAGTACTGGGCCACTTTTGATGAAATTCCTGCCAGTGAATTGGCCGGGTTTCTATATAAGATTAAAAAGGGAAAAAGTGCATCACCCTTAACCGTGATATCCAAAAACTCAGCAGATGACAAACTGGCTCTGGAAATAAAGAATAATAAAGCTTCACTTAAATACGCCAGGCAACGTCTGGGCTTTATTTAAAATAAAATATAAGTATATGACAGATACACGCTTACCCGGAATAAAACAATTTGATATGAATGGGCGAACAGCCATGATTACTGGTGGTTCCAAAGGTCTTGGGCTGGCCATGGCGGCCGGTCTTGCATCCGCAGGTTGTTCAACTGCACTAGTGAACAGAAATTTGGAAGAAGGTATCAGCGCAGCGGAAGAACTTAATAAGGATTTTGGAGTAAAGGCTAAGGCCTATTCTGCTGATGTTACGAATTTAAAACAGGTAGAGGCGGTTGTAAAGGAGATTGAAAATGATTTTGGTAAAATAGATATATTAATTAATAGTGCCGGGATTAATATCAGGGGGGCAATAGATGAATTAAGTCCGGAGGATTTTAATCAGGTGATGAAGGTTAATGTAGAA
>CBDTVT010000238.1:0-2964 GCA_965364275.1 uncultured Eudoraea sp.
AAGTGCTAATAGGTAGTTTACTTATTATCTCATGTGATAGCTTAATTTTATTCCCCGGCCCTCGCAGTCTGAATTGAGTAGCTTGCGTAGGTCCATACATTAAGTGGAGCCAAAGCTTGGGGCGCAGGAAAAAGTATTTATATAAAGGAGGGCTGCAGCCAATAATTTCGGCCATGCTATTCATATACCCATGATAATCTACTAAGCTTCGGATACGATCCGCGTTTTTCTCAAATTGTGTGCGATATACATCCAAATCCTTCTGCGCTATTCTATCCATTTCCACAGGATCCGGCAACTTCATATCCCCATTAAAAATTAACGCACAATACCTGGATTGCATCTCCATTATAGGAAACTGACTTCCAAAACCGGGCCTCGCCCATCCTATCCAGGCAATGCGATTACCATAATCAGGATGAAACATATGCTTGTACATCTTACGAGGATCACAAGTCTTAAGCCCTTCGGGCATAAAGTCCACCTTGTTTTGATATCCGGTACTAAAGACAATCGTATCTATATTCTCTATGCAAATACCATCTGCAGATGTGAGTTTGGCACCCCCATCTTCAACTTTAATAATATCACCCACTACTTTGCAACCATGATGTGCAATTGCTTTTGGTAAAGCAAGTGTTTTGGTGCCAAAAATACCCCAGATGCCCCGCTTCGCGGAAATTTTTTCATTAAGATCTGCCAATGCATCAAAGACAGGGTCTTTTCTGCCCCTTTCAAGTTTAAGAACAAAAGGACTTAAAAGCTTACCGTATTCACGCGGTAAATCCCAAATTCCACGATGTGTTGAAACATCTGCCGCATGACCGCCGCGCCGCCTTGGAACTACCCAACCTGTGGATTCACGGAGGCTTACCAAACATTCTTTTGCCACCTGGGAAATTTCGAAGGCTACATCGGATCCGGACTCTCCGCCACCTACTACAAGTACGCGTTTATCCTTAAAATCCTTAGAATTTTTATAATCCTTAGAATGTGAATAAGACACTTTGGTAAGTTCTTTATGCCATTCAGGATATTTAGGTACATTATTATTTCCTATTGCCAAAATAAGGCGCTTGGTTTCTATTAATTCCCCGGAAACCAGTCGAATCTGCCAGTGGTCTTCTTCTATTGAAATCACCTCATCTACCTTGCTACTGTATCTTATGTGCTCTTTCACCGCAAAATGACTGGCATAGGAATTCCAATAGGAAACGGCTTCATCCTTGCTCCAAAAGTGATTGTCCAAACCTTCCCCAACCCAGAAATCCGAAAACATGCTAAAAGTAACAGAAGATGTGAGAATAAGATTGTCATACCCATTGGAGAAAACCCCTCCAAGCGTATCAGCCTGTTCCAAACACAAAACATTCTTTATCCCTTTTTCCAGAAGTTCTTTAACGGCTACTATACCTCCTGGTCCTGCTCCAATTACTACACAGCTATACATTTTTTATAGTATTATATTTTCAATTATTAAATCGATCGAATCAAATAGAGGAAGAAGATCTTTATCAATATCCTGCTTTCGTATTGTATCATGAACATGCCCCGTACTAAATTCCGGAGGTAAGACTTCAATTATCTTGGTATAAAGAAGTAGTTCACCAGTAGGACTATTTACTTTAATGGTTGAAATCCGGGCTATGCTATGTTCTTCTTCGGTAATGAAATCATTTTTTATCCAATCTGGTAATCTAACGGGCAATGTGCCTATAATTTCCTTTTTGTAATCAATTTTGCACTGTTGCAGGGTTTTACCCAGCAATCCTCCGGCCAGGATAAGCCTGTGGACAGCTTTAATAGGTTTGTGATCTGTGTTATAAAACCTAACCACTCCTACCGTTCTTGAAACGCCCTTTTTATCTTTAAGATGAACAACCCTTATTTTATCATCCTGGCGAATAATTTCACACTCAATGGGGCCATATAGTTTCTCAAGTGCGGAGGTATGAAGGGTTTTGGATTCCATATAATCTAATGTAATAACCTTAATTATACTCTTGGTATTTCTGTTAATAGATTAAAGCACCGCTTACTCTTATACCGAAAGATATTGACTCCTAAAATACTCAAAATTTAGTAATGACCCTTTTTAATAAATTGTTATTAGTTACAATTATCTTATACCATATAATCGCAGAAACCTATCCTGTTTATTACTCCTTAAACATAATTCAAAAAGGCAAATCTCCTAGCTATATAAGAATCTTCTCTATATACCTATAAACTTCTATACATATTGTTGGATACCCTATACTGTTCCAATAATTTTTGTAAATTCAAACTTTTATTTTAGAAAAACCAACTCTATTATTTTCCAACCAACAATGTCGAAAACTTTTTTGAACGTTCACCAAAAAGTATTAATCCTATTTTTTAGTTTCTTTTTAATAATTTATTCTTCCATTCAGTCACTTTGTTTTGGTCTCCAATAATAGGACCAACTAATGCCTAGAGATTATGATTTTTGAGGAATTTGTAATTAAAAAGAATAAGGAAACACAAACAATAAAAAGATAGAGGCTAAATAGTTTTTGACCTTTTAAATAAAATACCAAAAAACCACCAGACCAAACTCAACTATGGAATTACAGATTAAAAATTTAAACAAAACTTATTCAAACGGAGTTCAAGCCTTAAAAGATGTGACCCTTACCATTCCCCAGGGAATGTTTGGGCTCTTGGGACCCAACGGGGCTGGGAAATCGTCACTAATGAGAACCCTGGCCACACTGCAACAGGCAGATTCGGGTTCTGTTACTCTTGGAGAACTTGATATTCTGAAGGATAAGGCCAAAGTACGGGAAATCCTGGGTTACCTGCCTCAGGAATTTGGGGTTTATCCGAAAATAAGTTCCTATAACATGCTCAATCATATTGCCTCGCTAAAAGGGGTGTCTAACAAAACTGAGCGCAAGGACCTGGTAGAATCCTTATTACATAAGACCAATTTATGGCATG
>CBDTVT010000239.1:0-2827 GCA_965364275.1 uncultured Eudoraea sp.
TAAAGCCATGCTTCCCGGCGACTATATTGCCTACAAATTAAGCGGTAAAATTAATACTACCATTTCGGGGCTTTCAGAAGGTATATTCTGGGATTTTGAAGAAGAGAAAATTGCTGATTGGCTTATGGATTACTATGGAATAGACATAGATCTTATTCCAGAAATTGTTGATACCTTTTCAAACCAGGGTCGCATTACGGCCAAAGGAGCTGTGGAAACCAATCTGGCAGAAGGCACCCCGATTCTTTACCGCGCCGGAGATCAACCTAATAATGCCCTCTCATTAAACGTATTTAATCCGGGTGAAGTAGCAGCCACAGGCGGTACATCAGGCGTAGTTTATGCTATCACAGATAACCTGTCTGTGAAAGAAAGTTCTCGGGTCAATAATTTTGCACACGTTAATTATTCGTCCAAGAGCAGACGTATAGGAAAGTTATTATGTATAAATGGCGCAGGAATTATGTATAGATGGTTATTAAATAACTTAGATGTTGCGTCCTACCAAGAAATGAACGAACTAGCCGCTCAGATATCCATTGGTGCGCAAGGAGTTATTATTTTACCTTTCGGAAATGGCCCTGAACGCATGTTAGAGAACAAAGATTTAGGAGTTCAAATCAAGAATGTAAACTTAAATATTCATACGAAGGCTCATCTTTGCAGAGCTGCTCTCGAAGGGATTGCATTTTCTTTTGTTTACGGAATGGAAATACTTAAAACAGATGGTATAAAGCCAAAAGTATTAAGGGCTGGTAATGATAATTTATTCAGGTCGCCAATTTTTTCAAATACCATAGCCACCTTAATCGAACAGGATATTGAAATATATAATACTACCGGTGCTATAGGTGCCGCCAGAGCCTGTCAGCTGCATGATGGAAATTATACAGCATTCGGGAAACAAATAATGGATAATGATTATATTATGAGCTATTCACCCTCCTCTGAAAAAAAGGAATATAAAACGGCTTACAAACTCTGGAAAAACCAACTGGAAATAACATTAAAAAACAATTAATATGGCACTTATTGGAAACAAGGAATACTATAAAGGAATTGGCGAAATACACTTCGAAGGCAGAGAATCGGATAATCCGCTGGCATTTAAATACTATAATCCGGAACAGCTTGTGGCCGGTAAAACCATGCGAGACCACTTAAGATTTGCTGTAGCTTACTGGCATACCTTTTGCGGTGTAGGAGCCGATCCCTTTGGACCAGGTACACAAAATTTTCCCTGGGATAATTTTAGCGATCCAATAGATGCAGCAAAAGCCAAGGCCGATGCGGCCTTTGAGTTTATAACAAAAATGGGATTTGATTATTTCTGCTTTCATGATTTTGATCTGGTAAGAGAAGGTGATTCATTTTCAGAATCTGAAAAGAGGCTTTTAGCCATTGTCGACTATATTAAAGAGAAAAAGGCAGCGTCTGGAGTAAAACTTTTATGGGGGACTGCCAATTGTTTTTCTAACCCCCGATATATGAATGGCGCCTCTACTAATCCCGATTTTAATGTATTAGCAAGGGCCGGAGGCCAGATAAAACTAGCTCTGGATGCCACGATGGCTCTTGATGGAGAAAATTATGTTTTTTGGGGAGGCCGCGAAGGTTACATGTCTTTATTAAATACAGACATGAAACGCGAATTGGACCATATGGGTCGTTTTTTAGCAACAGCAAGAGATTATGCCAGACAACAGGGTTTTAAGGGAACGTTCTTTATAGAACCAAAGCCCATGGAACCTATGAAGCATCAGTATGATTTTGACGCTGCCACGGTTGTTGGATTTCTACATCAGTATGGTTTACAAGATGATTTTAAATTGAATCTTGAAGTTAATCATGCTACCCTGGCAAGTCACACTATGCAACACGAAATGGAAGTTGCCGTCGCTAATGGCATGCTGGGAAGTATTGATGCAAATCGGGGTGATTATCAGAATGGTTGGGACACAGATCAATTTCCTAATAATATTACTGAAGTAACTGAAGCCATGCTCACATTTTTGAAAGCAGGAGGTTTGCAAGGCGGTGGGATTAATTTTGACGCTAAAATAAGACGGAATTCTACCGATCTGGATGATGTATTTCACGCACATATTGGTGGTGCTGATACCTTTGCCCGGGCATTGCTTATTGCCGACAAGATTATGACGTCTTCCGCCTATAATGCTCTTCGTAAAAAACGTTACCAGTCCTTTGATTCAAGCATAGGAAAGGATTATGAACTTGGGAAATTAGATCTGAATGATCTTTATGACATTGCAAAGTCAAATGGAGAATTAGAATTACAGAGCGGTAAACAAGAATTGTTTGAAAATATAATAAATCAATACCTCTAGACATAAAGTTAAAAGGCAATAATATTCAAGTCAATTTTTTAATTAAAGGAGAATTTTACCGAAATTGGGCAATTAGTATTTCTTAAACTAGCAACCAACCAAACTAATTATGACATCAGCTTTCGGATTTTGGGATTATTTTATTTTTATCGCATATGCCTTCTTAATTTTAGGGGTGGGCCTGTGGGTGTCCAGGGATAAAAAAGGGCATCAAAAGAATGCCGAAGATTATTTCCTGGCCAGTAAATCTTTACCCTGGTGGGCCATTGGAGCCTCCCTGATTGCAGCCAATATTTCAGCTGAACAATTTATCGGGATGTCCGGCTCAGGGTTTGCAGTAGGATTAGCCATAGCGTCCTATGAATGGATGGCAGCAATAACCTTACTTATCGTTGGTAAATTTTTCCTGCCCATTTTTATTGATAAAGGTCTTTATACGATCCCGGAGTTTGTAGAGCAACGCTTTTCCACTACTCTAA
>CBDTVT010000240.1:0-2666 GCA_965364275.1 uncultured Eudoraea sp.
TAAAACAATTGAAGGCGAATTTACACACACAGCTGTAAGCGTAAAAAAAGACTCCAGCGGTAAATTCTATTTTACGCAGTTGTTCTACCGATAGTCTGCTCCAGAAAATTTTCTTTTCTTACATTTGATAGGAAGTATTACTTTTAATACATTCTAATATCATTGCTTAATAATTAGAAAACAATGTCTATAAAACCTCCATTTAATCTTCACAAGTGGATAGAAGAAAACAGAGACTTACTAAAACCCCCTATTGGAAATAAGAATTTATATAAAGATGCCGGTGATTATATAGTTATGATCGTTGCCGGGCCAAATGCCCGAAAAGACTATCACTACAATGAAACAGAGGAACTTTTCTTTCAATTAGAAGGTCATATAGAAATACATGTGCAGGAAGACAGACAAAAAAAAACAATGAAACTGGGGCCTGGCGATATGTACCTGCATCCTGCAAAAGTCCCCCATTCTCCTGTTCGGCACAAAGGCTCCATTGGTTTGGTAATAGAACGTAAAAGAGACCAAATTCAAATAAAGGACGGTCTTCTTTGGTTTTGCGATAATTGCAACCATAAACTTCATGAAACTTATTTTACATTACATGATATTGAAAAAGACTTTTTATCACATTTTTCATATTTCTACGGATCGGAAGAGTTAAGGACCTGTGATAATTGTGGAACGGTTATGTCCGTTGATGATAGATTTACTGCTATAGAAGAAAGATAAAAAATGAAACTTACGATTGCTATTTTTATCGGAATTGTGGCGGCACTGCACCTATATTTTCTTTGGCTCGAAATGTTTGCCTGGACTACCAGGGGTAAAAAGATCTTTAAAAAATTTCCTAAGGACATGTTTGAACCAACAAAATCTCTGGCAGCAAACCAGGGCCTGTATAACGGCTTTTTAGCCGCTGGCCTTATTTGGACTTTTTTTATTCAGGATCCCTTTTGGGGTGCAAATATTTCTATTTTTTTTCTGAGCTGTGTTGCAATTGCTGGTATTTATGGAGCCCTAACTGCAGATATAAAAATATTCATTGTGCAGGCACTACCTGCCTTGATTGCACTACTTCTAATCTTTATTAATCAGGCCTAAGATTCCATCACTTTCGCGTCACATAATCACTATTATTCGTAGCTTTGTCAGAATCTAACAAACTACCTTTTAAAAGTTATAAAATGACACTAGTCGCCGTAGATTTTGGAATAGACCAAGCATTGGAAAAATTAGGAATAAAGGAAATCAATAATGGTACCTCAACGGGTTCCGATAATTTTTCTTCAGGGGAAATTATCGAATCATTTTCCCCGGTAGATGGTGCTTTAATTGGTAAAGTAAAAGGCACCTCCCAAAATGATTATGATAAAGTTATAGAAACTGCCTCCAAAGCATTTCATATTTGGCGATCAAAACCCGCTCCTCAAAGAGGCGAAATTGTTCGCCAGTTTGGAGATAAACTACGCCAATTAAAGGAGCCCTTAGGTAAGTTAGTTTCATATGAAATGGGAAAATCTTATCAGGAAGGTCTGGGTGAAGTACAGGAAATGATAGACATATGTGATTTTGCTGTAGGGCTATCTAGACAATTACATGGACTAACCATGCATTCAGAAAGACCAGGGCATAGGATGTATGAACAATACCATTCTTTAGGAATTGTAGGAATAATTTCGGCTTTTAATTTCCCCGTTGCTGTCTGGGCGTGGAATACAGCACTTGCATGGATTTGTGGTGATGTTTGTGTTTGGAAGCCATCAGAAAAAACACCACTTTGCGGCATAGCTTGTCAAAATATTGCCGCTGAGGTGTTCAAAGCTAATGGACTTCCGGAAGGTATCTCCTGTTTGATAAATGGGGATTATAGAGTTGGTGAAATGATGACAAATGACAATAGAGTCCCTTTGATTTCGGCTACAGGTTCTATTCGTATGGGAAAAATTGTTGCACAGGCAGTTGCGGCAAGATTAGGGAAATCTCTCCTTGAATTAGGTGGCAATAATGCGATCATAGTTACCCCGGATGCAGATATAAAAATGACGGTTATTGGAGCTGTATTCGGAGCAGTTGGCACTGCAGGCCAGCGATGCACTTCTACAAGAAGAGTTATCATACATGAATCTATTTACAACCAGATAAAAGATTCAATAGTTACTGCCTATAAGCAATTGCGTATTGGAAACCCGCTGGATGAGAATAATCATGTAGGTCCTTTAATAGATAGAGATGCCGTAGCTATGTATAAAAAGGCCCTTGAGCAAGTAGTTGCAGAAGGTGGAAACTTGATCGTGGAAGGCGGTGTTTTAGCTGGGGAAGGTTATGAAAGTGGTTGTTACGTATATCCGGCCATTGCCGAAGCGAATAACAACTATGAAATAGTACAGCATGAAACTTTTGCACCCATTCTTTATTTGTTAAAATATTCAGGTGATGTACAAAATGCGATAAAATTTCAAAATGGCGTTGTTCAGGGACTTTCCTCAGCCATTATGACCAATAATTTAAGGGAAGCTGAGAATTTTCTTTCAGCCGCTGGCAGTGATTGTGGTATAGCCAATGTAAATATTGGCACCTCGGGCGCTGAGATTGGAGGGGCTTTTGGAGGAGAAAAGGAGACAGGAGGTGGACGTGAAATCGTTCCATATGAATTGACCTGGCTGACG
>CBDTVT010000241.1:0-2174 GCA_965364275.1 uncultured Eudoraea sp.
TAGCGGTAACGTTTTAGGTGTACCGGTTCCGGCTATAGTTATTGTAGTTATAACTATCCTGGGCTGGATGATTATGACTCGTACTACGTTAGGCCGGGCTATTTATGCTGTAGGAGGCAACCGGGAAGCTGCTAGAATTTCAGGTATCAGCTTTGTGCGCACCAAAATCATGGCATATACTATTATGGGACTACTGGCTGGAGTTGCTGGCATTGTCCTCACCGGCCGCTTAAATTCAGCCAATGCCTTAATGGCAGAAGGAGCAGAATTGCAGAGTATTGCTGCTGTAGTCATTGGCGGAACAAATCTCTTTGGTGGTGAAGGTGGTGTTGTTGGTTCAGTTATTGGTGCATTTATAATGGGCACACTGGGTAACGGTTTGAACTTACTCAATGTCTCTGCTTTCTGGCAGCGAGTTATTCTGGGTTTAATCATTATTGGTGTTGTTATTTTTGATCAATGGCGAAGGAGACGATTTGCAGTCTAAAAGGAGGAGGTTAATTGAATGTTTTCTGGAGGATACCAAGGAAAGTACTTAAGAATAAATCTGACAAATAAAACAATAGAAGAGGAAAAAATTAATCCTGAATGGCAGAGAAAGTTTTTAGGTGGACGCGGTTTAGCGGCAAGATTTTATTATGATGAAATTAGTAATGATATTAAGCCATTATCTTCTGATAATAAGTTAATTTTTTTTACCGGCCCATTGACTGGTACACCAGGACCATCTACCACAAAAATTGGATTGGCTACAAAATCTCCCGAAACCCGGCAATATTTATGTTCAAATGGTGGAGGGTTTTTTGGCCCGCATCTTAAGAAAAGTGGGTATGACGGACTTGTTATTGAAGGAAAAGCGAATACACCTGTTTATATTTTGATCGAGGATAATCAAATAAAAATTGAAAAAGGGGGACATCTTTGGGGTAAAACCACCAAAGAAGTTAATAAAAAACTGAAAGAGAAAGTAGGAAGAGAAGATCAAATTCTTTCATGTGGACCTGCAGCTGAGAATAGAGTTAGATTATCATGTATTCAAATTGGTGAAAGAAGCATTGGGCGAGGTGGTGCAGGAGCTGTTATGGCTTCAAAAAATTTAAAAGCTGTAGCTGTAAAAGGGACTGGCGAAATAGCTTTAAATGAACCTAATAAATTTAAAGAAGTTATGAAAGATGCTGTTTCTTATGTACGTAAAAGTAAAGCCAATCATACTAAATATGGCACTGCTCAATATACCGCTATTATGAACGAACTTGGATGCTATCCGACACGCAATTTCCAAACAGGCGTATTTGATGGCGTTGATACTATAACAGCAGAATATATGAAAGAAAACTTCTTTGTAAAAAACCAGGCCTGTTTTCGATGTCCAGTAGCCTGTTCCCAGTTATGTGAAGTTAAAGAAGGTAATTTTAAAGGAGCGAAATCAGATCCGGAATATGAGACCATTGGTACTTTAGGAGCTGTTTGTGGAGTTAGTGATTTTGCAGCCATTATTAAAGGAAATGAAATTTGTGATGAGCTGGGTATCGATACTATGTCTGTTGGGGTTATTATTGGTTTTGCGATGGAGTTATTTGAAAGAGGGTATATTACCAAGAAAGATACTGGTGGACTTGAGCTTAAGTTTGGCAATGGAGTAGCTATGGTAAATATGATTGAGAAAATAGCGAAAAGAGAAGATATTGGAGATTTGTTAGCAGAAGGCATGTTAGGTATCGCTGAGAAAATGCCGAAAATGCAAAAATATATGATGCATGTGAAAGGGTTGCCCTTAGCAGCTTATGATCCGAGGGGTTTCTACGGTAATGCATTGACTTATGGAACTTCAAGCCGAGGTGCTTGTCATAATGTTGGGGGTTGGAGTATTCGAGATGAACTTTTATCAGGTGAATATGATCGTTTTGCCGTTGAAGGAAAAGGGAAATTAATAAAATCTATTCAGGATACTCGAGGTTATATAGATTCACTGGGTATTTGTACCGTTGTTAGAAGCGGATATGGTTTTACTAATAAACCTAAAGGTAAAGTCTTAGAATATTTAACAGGTTATGATTTTACTCCAGAACTTATGACTATTGGTGAAAGAATATATACTTTAGAAAGATTAATTATCAACAGGGAAGGTAGATTTAGGAAAGATGATATGATTCCAGAACGATTAAGAACAGAGA
>CBDTVT010000242.1:0-2029 GCA_965364275.1 uncultured Eudoraea sp.
ACATATCCCGATATTGAGGGGTACATCACCCTCAAAACCGACTTGCACCAGCACACTGTTTTCTCAGATGGTAATGTTTGGCCCACAATCAGGGTACAGGAAGCACTACGAGAAAATTTAGATGCTATTTCGCTAACCGAGCATTTGGAATACCAGCCGCATATAGACGATATACCTCATCCGGACCGCAATAGGTCTTATCATTTGGCATTGGAAGAAGCCAAAGAACATGGCCTTCTTATTGTACATGGTTCAGAGATTACCCGTGAAGAACCCGTGGGACACAGCAATGCCGTTTTTATTTCGGACGCCAATAAGCTTATGGCAGATGATCCAGCAATTCCTTTTCAAGAAGCTAAAAAACAAAATGCCTTTGTTTTCTGGAACCATCCGGCCTGGCACGCCCAAAGTCCCAGCGGAAATCCTGTTTTAAGTGATTTCCAGGACGAACGCATAAAAAATGGTGAACTGCATGGTATTGAGGTAATTAACACATTTGATTATGCCGAGGAATCTTTAGCTCTGGCATTAAAATACAACCTGACTATTATGGGTACCAGTGATATTCACGGATTAATTGATTGGGATTATATTGAAAAAGGAATGCACAGGCCCATAACACTTGTCTTTGCCAAAGACAAAAGCCTGGAAAGTTTGCGGGAGGCACTGTTTGCAGGACGTACCGTGGCCGTTTATAATTCTCTTTTAGTGGGCAAATCAGAATTTCTAACACCTTTGATCAAAGCAAGTATCCAGATAAAAGAAGCGACCTACATTCCAGAAACACATGTGCTGCGGGTAGATCTGGAAAATATTTCAAGTAGCGACATGATGTTTGAAAACGAAATGCCCTACACCCTTTACAGCAAGGCTCCGGTTTTTGAGATTCCTGCTGGAGAAACGGTTACACTTCAGATCAAAACATTGGAAAAAAAGGAATCCATTTCTCTGGATCTTAAAGCATTAGGCGCCTATACCGCACCGAAAGAGCAGCCTGTGATTAGCTGGGAAATCAAGGTAGAGTAGGAATATCATTCCTTTCCGTCAACATAGTCCTGTAAATAGCTAAATCGCGGTGTTAGTTTTCCGTTTTTAGTCATTAAAGCTCTGTCTAAAATCCCGTCTGCATCTCCATTAAAAAATGCGGGTATAACGCTGTCTACAAAAGCCTGCCCGAATCCCTCACTGGAATCTCTGGGCAATTCTGCAGGCAGGTTATCAACGGCCATTACGGCTATGGCTTGGGGTAACTTGTAATCCACTTCACCTTCAGTCTGTGGGTCATAACCATATATTGGATCTGCTATGGTAGAAGATCTAATGGTAGAAGCAACCGGACCATTTACATCGCAGCTAATATCAGCTACTACTTTTATCTTAAATTGAGGTTGTTTTGCATCCTCTTTGGTAAACAAGTACGGAGCGCCATTACCATAAAAGTGCCCGGCAATATAAAGGTCAGTTACAGTTGCAAAGCGCATAAAGTCAGCTTTATACTCTGCAGGGTTTTTAAAAAAGTCCGTTTCATCCTTCAACAACCCATCTTTTCTAAGATTGTAATCCAGCACATCAATCTGACAAAAAACCGGAACCTCAAAAGTCTCTTCCAAATATTCCTTTACAGTTGTTTCCTTAAGGCCCATACCTACCAACATTTCCCTGGCCCCGTTTCCTACCCTGCCCTTTCCGGTAAGAAGAATTTTTATTTGTGGTAATTGCAACTTTTTAAGTTCTGCAATTAATGCCTGCTGGTCTGCAATATCTTCAGCCTTAGGTAACTGAAAGTAATTGGTTTTTAAACCATAAGCACGAAATCCGTTGTAGGCGCCCACAATCCCCGCATACCGTCCAAATGCCACAAGGCGAATTCCTTTAGTATTCGTAATTACCTCATGATCATAGAGTTCTATATTTTTATCAAGTGCAGCCTGTAATAATTTCCGGTTATAGGGCTGTTCTTTTATGGTATGAGAAAAGAAAAAGTATTTTTTATTTGGAATTAATGCTTCTACAGGTACTTCCTTTACAC